>JAJZGF010000002.1:0-46091 GCA_021805025.1 Acidobacteriota bacterium | reverse complement strand
GCCGCGCACGGCCGCCCGGTCAGACTCCAACATCAGCGATATGCTCGTGACCATTATCGACGGCATTCATCTATTCAAAGGTGTCACGGATACGACGATGATTCATGGGCAGGGGTGGCACTTCATCCGCCTGGGCCGCTACCTTGAACGCGCTTACGCCACAGCGACGCTGCTTGAGGTCTTTCAGCCCAATCTCTTCCAGGCCCCTGGACGAGAAGACTTCGGCTACCAGTATCTTGAGCAGGTGGGCCTGTTGCGCTGCTGCACCGCCTTTGAAGCCTACTGCCAAGTCTACACCGCCGATCTCACCCCGGATCGCATCCTAGAATTCCTGCTGCTGAATCGCGACTTTCCGCACGCCATTCGCTACTCGGTCGACGGCATTCGTCAAGCCGTCACTTCGATTCAGCGCACCGGCGCGCGCCGGCCTCCCGATGAACTCACTGCGGGTATTGGACGCCTGCACGCCATGCTCGACTACACCTCCATCGGAGAAATCCTTGCCGGCGACTCGGCGCGATTCCTGCACAACATCCGCGCCCAGTGCCTGCACATCCACGAGCTGATTTACAGCTACTACATCCACTATTCCATCCAGTCCGCGCTGGCTGTCTGACGGAGTCCGACCATGCATTTCTATTCCATCCGGCATCTCACGCGCTTCCGCTACTCGGCGCCCATCCGCGAAAGTATCATGGAGACGCGCATGAATCCGCGCTCCGACGCCAGCCAGCACTGCCTCACCTTTTCGCTCTCCGTCAGCCCCCGGTGCCGCGTCTTCAGCTATCGCGATCACCAGGGAAACAACGTGCAGCACTTCGACATCCCCGGCGAGCACACGCAACTTGTGATCGTGGCGGAATCCGTTGTGGAGCACCAGACGCTGCCGGATGTGCCTGGCTTTCTCGCGCCCGATGCCTGGGGCGCACTGGACGCGATGATCGACGAGGGCGACTACCGGGAGATGCTGCTGCCCAGCACCTTTGCCGTCGAGACTCCTGCGCTCAAGCTGCTGGCGTCGCAATTGAGCGCAACCCGCCGCGATGATCCCCTGATGCTGGTGCGCGAACTGAACCAGAGGCTCTTCGAGTACTTCGAATATGTGCCGCGCTCCACGCGTGTCGATTCGCCCATCGATGAAGCCATTGTCAGCGGCAAGGGCGTTTGCCAGGACTTCGCCCATACCATGATCGCGCTTCTGCGTCATGTCGGCATTCCGGCCCGCTACGTCTCCGGCTATCTGTATCGCAGCCGTGAGGACCATGACCGCTCAACGCCCGACGCTACGCACGCCTGGGTGGATGTGCTGCTTCCCCACCTTGGCTGGGTGGGCTTCGACCCCACCAACAACCTGATAGCGCATCATCGCCACATCCGTGCCGCCGTGGGCCGCGACTATGCCGACGTACCACCGACGCACGGCATCTTTCGCGGCAGCGCTGACAGCGAGCTCTATGTCGCCGTGCAGGTGGAGGCCAGCGAGCAGCCCCCGGCGCTCGATCGCAAGCTGCCCATTCCCGACGACTGGAGCGTGCTTGTAGAGCGCGCGCAGCAGCCGCCTGCGCCTCGCATGCCGGCGATCGATTTGCAGCAGATGCAGCAGCAGCAGTGACGCACGTGGTGCGCTACATCGTCTTGCGTACCTCGGCCGCGATCCTGCGCAGCTCCGGCAACACGCGCCCCAGCGCCACCGGCGCCGCATCCCGCAGTCCCAACGCAAAATACACATCGCGATAGTGCCGGTAAAGCTGTTCGTACACGGCCGCTGCCTTTTTGTCCGGCGCTACTGTGCGCAGCGGCAGGCACACCGCGGCCTGTGCCTCTTCAATCGTCTTGTACGCTCCCGCCGCCAGCAGCGCCATGATGCCCGAGCCCAGGCTCGTGGGAATCCCCGCCGGGACCAGCACCGGCTTGTTGAGCACATTGGCGTAGACGCGATTCAGCACTTCACTCTTCTGCGGCACGCCGCCCGCATTGATCACGCGGTCCACGCGCACGCCATGCTCCGCCATGCGCTCCAGAATGATGCGCGTGTGAAAAGCCGTTCCTTCAATGGCGGCAAAGAGTTCATCCTGCGCCGTGTGCACCAGGTTCCATCCCAGCGTCACGCCGCCCAGCTCGGGGTTCACCAGCACCGTCCGGTCGCCGTTGTCCCAGCTCAGGCGCAGCAGCCCCGTCTGCCCGGCCTTGTAAGCATCCAACCCCTCAGAGAGCGCCGCCACCGTCGTTCCGGCGCGCCTCGCCACGGCTTCAAAGATGTCGCCCGTCGCAGACAGCCCTGCCTCGATGCCGGTGTAGGCGGGATGCACGCTGCCCGGCACCACGCCGCACACGCCCGGCACCAACTCTGTCTTTTTAGCCATGGCGATGATGCACGTCGAAGTGCCCACCACGTTCACCACATCGCCCTCGCGGCAGTTCGATCCGAGCGCGTCCCAGTGCGCATCAAATGCGCCCACAGGAATGGGAATGCCCGCGCGCAGCCTCAGTCTCTCCGCCCACTCCGGCGCAAGATGTCCCGCCAGGTGGTCGCTGGTCAGGTATTCGCCGCCCATCCTGGCGCGCACGCCTTTCAGCAGCGGATCGACGGCGACGAGGAACTCTTCCGGCGGAAGGCCGCCCCACTTGGGGTTCCACATCCACTTGTGGCCCATTGCGCAGACGCTGCGCTTCAATGCGCCCACCGTCTTCACGCCGCACAGCGTAGCCGCCACCATGTCGCAGTGTTCCAGCGCGGTGACAAAGCGGCCGCGCTTCTCGGGATTGTGGCGCAGCCAGTGCAGCAGCTTGGCAAAGCCCCACTCGTGCGAGTAGACGCCGCCGCACCACTCGATCGCTTCCAGGTGCGTCTCATGCGCCTTGGCCGTAATCTCCTCGGCCTCGGCGTGGGCGCGATGGTCGCACCAGAGATAGTATTCGTCCAGCGGCTCCAGCCCCTCGCCCACAGGAATCACGCTCGATCCCGTGGTGTCGAGCGCGATCGCAGCCACCGTTTCACCGTCCACGCCCGTGGTGCGCAGCACTTCACGCGTGGCCTCGGCCAGCGCCTTCATCTGGTCAGCATGTGCCTGTGTGGCAAAATTGGGGTCATCCCGCCTGCGGTGCAGCGGGTATTGCGCGGATGCGGTTCCAATCGGGCCCTTTGCGGCGTCCACCAGCGTCACGCGCACACTCAATGTGCCGAAATCGACCCCGGCTACGATAGCCATCCACTGCCTCCAGTAAACGCTTTCTTTAAATTGACTACAGGGTACACCATGCACGCATCCACCTGGCAAGTCCCGCGCCTGTGGGGATGCGCCGGCCTACTTTGGATGACCGGGCAGTATACCCTGCAATCGGCTCAGCATTCCACCGGCGGCAGGCGACGGTTTAGCCTTCGCGATCTGCTGCGCGGCCGTGGCCGTTGGCGGCTTTGCCGTCGTGGCCGGCACGGCTGGGGCAGGCGCGCCGTCCGCCGTCTGCGCGGATTTGATGCCCGGCAGCGGCGCCGTCTGGTTCTTCACGAGAATCGAAATCCGCCGATTCGACGGGTCATAAGGGTTGCTCTTCACGCGCAGCATCTGGTCGGCATACCCGCGCACCTGCGTTACCTGATCGCCGCGCACGCCGCCGGCCTGCATCAGACGTCGCGCCGCATTGGCTCGGTCGGCAGAAAGCTCCCAATTGCTGTAGCTGGCATCCCGCGAGTATGGCTTCGCATCCGTGTGTCCCTCAATCAGCAGATCATTGGGCAGAGTCTTTAGTTCGGTGGCCAGCAGCGCCAGCAGCTCCTGCCCGCTTTCGCTCAACCGCGCGCTGCCGCTCTCATAGAACGTGCCGTTCTTTGTCTCCAACAACTCGATGCGCAGCCCTTCCGGCGTGATCGTAATCTCAATCTGCTTGGAGAGCTTTTCCAGATCCTTCCGGGCCTTGATCTCCGCTTCGAGCTTCTCCTTCAGCTTCTGCATCGCGTCTTTCCTTACCTGCTCCACCGTGATGCCGTTGCCGCTCATCGTCGTGCCCATCATGCTCGCCGTGCCTTTGGGATCGTTGAAGTACCCGGCCACAGCCTTCTTGATCTTCTCGCTTGAGTTCATCAGCCAGAGCACAATGAACAGCGACATCATCGCCGTGACGAAGTCGGCATACGCCACCTTCCACGCGCCGCCATGATGACCGCCGTGCCCGCCCTTTTTCTTAATAATGATGATCGGCTGCGTCTTGCTCGCTGGCATCATCTCCTGTTCCCTTCAGAGCCCATGGTTTTCATGCCGCCGCCGGCTCGGCCGCTGCCGGCTGGTTCTTGCAGCCCTTCTCCATCTCGTCAAAGCTTGGCCGCACATGCGCGGGGATCGCGCGCCGCCCCATCTCGATGGCAATCATCGGCGCGGACCCCTTTAGAAACGAAAGCAGCAGCACCCGCAGCACATGCAGGTAGCTGTTGTGGTCCTCGGCCGTCTTCGCCATGTTCGAGCTCAGCGGCCCCACCACGCCGTAGCACATGAGAATGCCGAGAAACGTGCCCACCAGCGCCGCGGCCACCTTGTGCCCAATCTCCTCCGGAGGGCCGCCCAGCGCGCCCATGGTAATGACCACGCCGAGCACGGCGGCCACAATGCCCAGACCCGGCAGCGCATCGGCCACCGTCGAAAGCGCGCCAATGGGCTGGGTAGCGTCGTGGTGATGCACCTCCATGTCCAGCTCCATCATCTGGTCCATGTCGAACGGCTCCACGCCGCCGGTAATGGCCATGCGCAGCGTGTCGCACACAAAATCCCGCGCGTGATGATCCTTGAGAAATTCGGGATAGTTCTTGAAGATCGCGCTCTCGCCCGGCTTCTCCACATCCATCTCCACGCTCAGCAAGCCCTCTTTGCGCACCTTGTTCAGGAACTGGTACATCATCTTCAGCGTGCTCAGGTAGCGCGCCTTGCCAAACGGCGAGCCGCCCAGCACGCCCTTCAATCCGGCTAGAATCCCCTTCAGAATGTGCATGGGATTGGCTGCCAGCAGCGTGCCGATCGCCGCGCCACCCAGAATCAGCAACTCCGCCGGTTGAATGAGAACCTCGATATGTCCCTTCTCCATCAGGAAGCCGCCGATCACGGCGCCGAAGACCAGCAGAATTCCTACGATCGCGAACATGTCGGCCTCCCCGGCGCTGCCGTTACGTGATTGCCCCCCGCATGAATACTGGCGTGCATCGCGGCCTGGGTTTGCTCCAGCAGTTCCGCCAGCGTCTCGGCCGGCCCCGCCTGGCCCGCGCCCACGCTTACCGTGAGCGAAACCCTGTCTCCCCACCAGCGGAATTCCGCGGTCCGCGCCAATCCGGCCAACGCCTGCGCGCGTGCAGCCAGTGCCACGGTATCGGACTCATGGGCCAGCACCAGAAACTCATCCTCACCCCATCTGCCCATTTCCTCGCTCGGATGCAATCCCGCGACCAGCGTACGCTCCATCCGCTCCAGCATTGCCTCGCAGGCCCGCGCCCCGTGCGTCTTGCGCAGCTCGTGCGCCTGATCCACGGTAATCCACAGCAGACCGAACGGCGCGCCGCGACGCAGGAACTCTCCGTGCAACTCCTCCACGCGCTCTTCCAGGTTGGCCTGCGTCGCCTCCATCGCGGAGTTGCCGCCGACCTCGCCATGCGGCAGCGCATCCACGCACTCGGCGGGATGAAACAGGATGGCCGTGCCGATGCGCTCGCCCATGCCGCCGCGCAAAATCAGCCTTCGCAGCGCAACAGCCAGGTCGTGCCCCAGCTTGTGCTGGCCGTGCACCAGTGCTCCGCGCAACCCGCGCGACTCTTCCTGCGGGCCGGCTTCGTCCTCTGCTCCTTCCACGTGCAGCAGCGGCTCCAGCTCCCAGGGAATGGTCCGCGCCACCATCTCAATCCCCGCAAACCCGGTCATCGCCTCCGCCGCACGGTTCCAGAAGAGCACGCGGCCCGCCGCATTCAGCAGAGCAATGCCTTCCGGATGGCCTTCCAGCGCCGCTTCCATCAACTCCACGCGATCGGACATGCCGGCCTCTTCAATCCCTACATCGGCAAGGCAGGGCGCATCTTTATTGCGCACCCTGGCCGAGGCCAGCTCTCCCATCCGCTGGACCACATGGCCGCACGGCCTTGCGCCCGAGAACAGCCCATCCATCACGGCAAAGCAGGCAATCCCGCGGCCGGGTCTATGGTATTTTGATGACACGAGGAGCGCTTGCAAATATGCAGGCTCTGCCGTAGATCCCTAGAGCATGGTTACTTATTCAACAGATACTCGATGAAGCGGATTCCTACTCTCGATGGATGGCGCGGTATAGCAATCCTGCTCGTGCTGTTGACGCATTTGCAGGTGGGCTTTCGTAACCGGCCGATAGGCAGTTATAGCTGGCTTAATCTTGGTTCGCATGGCGTCACCATCTTTTTTGTGCTGAGCGGTTATCTGATCACCACGCTTCTACTGAGAGAGGAACGGATCGATCTCAGGCACTTTTATGTGAGGCGATTCTTTCGACTTATGCCTTGCGCCTGGACCTATCTGCTTTTTCTGGTCCTGATCACCCACCTGACAGGCCTCCACCTCATAGGCAAGGATTTGATCTCGTGCCTTGTCTTCCTGCGCAACTATATTCCGCCGGTCGAGAACAATTCGAACGCACTTACGCTTCACTTCTGGTCGCTTTCCATCGAGGAGCAATTCTATCTGGTATGGCCGCCCATTCTTGCCTATTTTGGACGGGCATGGTCGCTTCGCCTCGCAGTCTTTGGGATTGGATCGTGCGCGCTCTTTCGCTTTCTGGAATGGAATCATTACAACCAGGCCTTGCTGGCGACCCACACCGAGGTCCGCTGCGATGCGCTGCTGATAGGCTGTGCGTTGGCGATATTGCTTGAGAAGGATGCGGCCCGAATCTGGCTGGGCCAGCACAGCAGTTGGATCTTCCGGATAGCTCTTCCGGCCTACATGTGGGTTGTCTATTACTACCACGACCAGGCACCGACCACCCTCTCGGAATCGCTCCTGATCGCCGCCATGATCGCGTCCACAAGCACCAACGAGAAACTTGCCGCTTCAAAGGTGCTTGAATGGAAGCATCTGAAGTTTCTGGGTGTGATCTCGTACAGCCTTTATGTCTGGCAGGAGCTATTTCTCATCCCGCACTGGGGCATCATCGGCCCTGGCCTGTTGCCCGCCGTCGCCCTGGCAAGCTGGGTGTTTCTTGAGCAGCCGGGTATCCGCTTTGGCCGCAGGCTTCTTGCCCAGCCCGTCTAAGGTTTTCTAAGTTGCCGCTGCGCCGCGGATGGCTGGAAAGACGCTCATCCAGCCAGTCG
Organism: Acidobacteriota bacterium; assembly: GCA_021805025.1. Taxonomy (GTDB): domain Bacteria; phylum Acidobacteriota; class Terriglobia; order Terriglobales; family Acidobacteriaceae; genus Telmatobacter. The sequence goes on along the minus strand of JAJZGF010000002.1, from coordinate 38,782 downwards.
CACAGCGCTGGGCCATCGTGCGGTGGAACAGAGTGTATTGGCGATAGATTCAGGGCGTCGCTGAAGCAGCCTCGGCCTGACTCGAACTCTTGTCCAGCGGCAGCCGCACAATGAAGCGCGTATCGCCGGGTCGGGATTCCACGTCGATCTTGCCGCCGAACTTCTGGGTCACGATCCGCTGGACGATCTCCAGCCCCAGCCCCGTTCCCGAGCCCTGCGGCTTAGTTGTGAAGAATGCATCGAAGATGCGCGGCAGCACCTCGGGGGCGATCCCCGCGCCGTGGTCGCCAATGCTTACGGCAAGCCAGCCCGGTTCATTCCACGTCGCAATCTCCACCTGCCCCTGCGCGGGCGAGGCATCCACCGCATTGTCAATCAGGTTGGTCCACACCTGGCTCAGCGCCGTGCCGCGCGTCTCGATGGTCGAGGGAGACGCCGAGAAGCACTTGACCACGCCCACCTGTTTGATGCGCAGCTTATGACCCAGAATCGTCAGCGTGCTCTGCAGACTCTCATGCACGTCCAGCTGCCTGGCGGAAGATCGCTCATCGTAGGCAAATTTCTTCACCGCCTGCACCAGCTCGCTCACGCGCGAGATGCTCTCCTCAATCGCGCACACCAGCGACACGCTGGACACCAGCGCCTCCAGCCAGTTCAGCGCATCAGAAAAGCTGCCGTCCTCAAAGGCCGCGCGCGCACACTCGAGATCGGCATGATTGAAGCCGATGTCAACCAGCGCGGGGCCGATGCGGCAGGCATTCTCGACGCGCGTCGCCTGCAGCCAATCCACCATGGCCTCTTCGGCGTCGGCCTGGTCCACGGTGCTCATTGCCGGCCGTGCGCAGTCTTTCATGGCGTGTTCCAGCAGGCTGTGCATGCAGTCCATCTGGTCCTGGGTCTTGGGTGTTCTGCCCATGCGCAGGCTCAGCTCCTGCAGGCGATGCAGGTTCTCCCGCAATTGCGACGCCGCGCGCTTGGCCGCCGATCCGGGATTGCTGAGCTCATGCATCAGACCCGCGGCCATGGTGCCCAGTGAGATGAGCTTGTCGCGATGCAGCGCCTCCTGCTGGTGCGTGCGCAGTCGTATCATCATGTCGGCAAGCACTGATTTGCGCACCTCGGGGCAGCAAGCCAGCATGGCCCAGAAGCTCTCTTCGTTGAAGCGCAAAAGCAGCGAGTCTTGCGTCGCCACCAAGGCAAACGGCGCCAGGGGTTTGCCGGTCAGCAAAACCACCTCGCCAAAGCCCTCACCCGCGCGCGCATAGCCCACGGTCGCCGGCGGATGATCCGGTTCATGGCGGTCGGCGCGCATCTCGCCTTCCAGCACCACCCAATATGCGCGCACCGGATCTCCCGGCTCCACCAGCGTGGCGCCCGCGCGAGCTGTCACGCGATCCACAAAAGTCACGCCCTTCATCGCTTCCAAAGGGGTTCCTGTAAATGGACGCGTCCCGTGGAGGGCGCTGACGACGCTCGCAAGAGGAACAGATTCGATCTCGATAGGTTGTCGCCCCTCTGTCATCGCTGCCGTCCCATCTCCCAACTTAGAATCCTGCCAGATACTGATGCATAAATTGCACCGCAATTGACCCCTCGCCCACCGCCGATGCAACACGCTTGACGGAACCATGCCGCAGATCACCCGCCACAAAGACTCCAGGCACGCTGGTCTCCAGCAGATACGGCGCGCGCTGCTCCTTCCAGCCGTCGGGCAACCTGCCATCGCGGCTCAGATCCGGCCCCGCCAGCACAAAGCCCTTTTCATCGCGCAGCACTGCCGGCGGCAGCCACTCCGCGCGCGGAGCCGCGCCAATAAAAACAAACAGAGACGTCGCCGGAACGCGCCGTTCGCCTTGCGGGCCGCGCAGGCGCAGACCCTCAAGCCGCTCTTCACCCTCCGCCGCAACCACCTCCGTGTGCGACTCCAACACAATATTGGATGTGCGCTCGATTTCATCGATTAAGTATTTCGACATCGTGGCGGAAAGTCCCGGCCCCCGCACCAGCATCGTCACCTTGCAGGCAAACCTGGCAAAGTGCAGCGCAGCCTGGCCGGCGGAGTTCGCCCCGCCCACCACATACACCTCTTCGTCCTTGCAGGCCGAGGCCTCCACCAGCGCCGCGCCATAATAAATGCCCCGCCCCGCCAGCCGATCCGAGCCGGGAATCGCCAGTTTGCGATACTGCACGCCCAGCGCCAGCAGCACCACATGCGTCGCCACCTCGCGCCCGTCGGCCAGTTGCACAAACCGGTACTGCCCGTCGATGCGCAGCCCGGTTGCGCGCTGCGTCACAAACTCCGCCCCGAACCGCGTGGCCTGCATATGCGCGCGACGCCCCAGATCCGCCCCGGTAATCCCTGTCGGGAAGCCCAGATAGTTCTCAATTCGCGACGTTGAGCCGGCCTGGCCGCCCGGCGCCTCGGGTTCAATAATCAGTGTCCTCAGGCCTTCGCTGGCGCCATAGACCGCTGCGCCCAGCCCCGCGGGGCCAGCGCCCACCACCACCATGTCATAAAACTCCTGAGCCGCCTGCGTCCTGAGGCCCACGCGCGACGCCAGCGTGTCAGGATCGGCCTCGGCCAGCATGCTCCCATCCGGAAACAGCACCGCCGGCAGTTCATCCGGCTTCAGTTTCCGTTCCTCCATCAGCCGGCTTGCGTCCTCATTGCCGGCAATGTCCAGCCAGCGGTAGGGCACGTGGTTTCGCGAGAGGAAATTCCGCAGCCGGTGATCCTTCAGGGACCAGCGGCTCCCAATCACCCGCAGCCCCTCAAACGGAGGCCGGTAGCCTGCCTTCCAGTCCTCCAGCAGATCCGTCAACACAGGGTAGAGCCGCTCTTCCGGCGGATCCCACGGCTTGTTCAGGTAGTAGTGGATGCGCGCCGTGTTGACCGCGCGAATCGCCGCTTCCGTATCGGCATAGGCCGTCAGCAGCACCCGCCGCGCCTCGGGGTAAATCTCCCGGGTCCGCTCCAGCAGCTCAACGCCTGTCATACCCGGCATCCGTTGATCGCTCAGCAGCAGGGCCACGGGTTGCTCCCGCGTCTTCAACTGCTCCAGCGTATCCAGCGCCGCCTGGCCGCTGGCTGCCCGCAAGATGCGATACTCCGCCCCGTACTGGCGGCGCAGATCCTGCACCACGGCCTCCAGCACACTCACATCGTCGTCCACTGCAAGCAGGATCGGCCTTGCCATATACCCCAGTCTATCGCTCCATCGCGCAACTGCTTTTTACTGTATCCAAAAGGAAGCCGCGGCCGCACTCGCAGGGGTCCGCTCCCTCTTTGCCGGCAAGCCTGGCGGTTCCCACCGGTTTTTCCACAGGATTCGCGATGACACTCCTCAGTAAACCTTTGACAAGAAGCACACCATGCAGATTCTTGTGTCGCTCTGGACATTTGCACGGTAATCTGGTGGCAGGGATACGTTACCTTAGTTAGTACCTGCTGCAGGGATTGGCTGGAACTTTGGTTTTGAACCTGGTTGCAATGGTTCCGGTGGTATTAAGCGTAGGCGCTTCATCTCGTGCAGCCGATACGGTTCATGACCCTGAGGTACGTCTCTGCAGGCCGGCCCTGGAATGGCTCTCCAACGGCCACGACGGATCAACGGCATGCAAGGAAAGTGGCTGCAACAAATGAGGCGCGCTGCATGAAGAAAATCATCCTTGCTGACTCACAGGCAATCTTCCGTGCGGGGACCGCCAAGGTGGTCGCCATGGACGAGGACTTGCGTATCATTGCACAGTGCACCGATGTGGAGCGGATGATGCACGCCATCACCACGTTCCCGGGCGCCATTGTTTTGTTCGCCGCATCTCTCAAACCGGACATGGCCCGCATGCGCGTGCTGATTGAGGCGACCGGCAGCCGCGGCATTGTCATCGCTGAAAATCACGAGAACCCTTCAAGCTACGTGCAAATGGGCTTCCGCGGAGTTGTCTTCCGCAATGTCACCGGTCAGGCGATGGTGGAATGCATCCACCGCATTGCCGCTGGAGAAACCTCCGTGCCCTCGCAGTTGCAGGTCGCAGACTCGCCCGAGGAGGATGTGGTCGGCACCCGTGTGCGCGACCGCCTTACTCCCAAGGAGATGCGCATCGTCGCGCTGATCGTGCAGGGCTGTAAAAATCGCGAGATTGCCCAGCGCCTGAAGACCACCGAGCAGGTGATCAAGAACTATCTTCGGTCTATCTACGATAAGACCGGCGTCAGTGACCGGCTTGAGCTCGCCCTGTTCACGATCCACCACCGTGTGCTTGCCCAGGCCGCCGCGGAGGTGGGCAGCAAGCTGGAGGCAGAGGAGCGCGCAGCAGCGCAGGCAGCGCAAACAGTCTCCAGCCGGACCCAGGTGGCGCCGCCGGCGGTGGCCTGAGCGACTTACGGCACCGTAATCACTATCTTGCCCACCTGCTGGTTCGATTCGAGAAACCGGTAGGCATCTACCGTCTCTGCAAAGGGAAATGTCTTTGCAATTTTGGGCTGGAACCGCCCGTCCGCCAGCCGCTCGACAATATACGCCTTCGCTTTCGCCAGCAGTTCAGGATGGAGCGTAATCTCCATCAGTACGTAGCCGCGCACGTTGAGTCCCCTTCCCAGCGCTTCGAAAAGTGGAAACGGAGTTGGCTGCCCGGACAACCAGCCGTATTCGAAGATGATCCCGCCGGACGATGCAGCGGCCGCCAGTTTCTCCAGGAACGGGCCCGCCACCGGATCGAAGGTCAGGCGAGCCCCTTTGCCGCCGGTAATTTCCTGTACGCGCGCGACATAGTCTTCCTCTGCCGTCGCAATCGCGTGATGCGCACCCAGAGCCAGCAGCTCCTGCTTCTTGGCGCTGCTGCGCGTGAGTGCAATTGCAGTCGCTCCCGCGTCCCGCACGATCTGGAGGGCTGCGATGCCCACGCTGGATGAGGCCGCCGGGATTGAGACAAAGTCTCCGGCGTGAACGCCTCCAATGTGCACCAGCGCCCCGTACGCGGTGATGTACTGCATCCAGATGGCCGCGCCCTGCACCGGCGTCAAGTTTGCCGGATATTCGCCCAGCGCGGTCACAGGGACAACGGCTTCCTCGCCCAGCGTTCCGTACCGGTTCATCGAAAAGCCGGGAATGCTTGAGACGCTTTTCCCCAGCCAGCTCACGTCGACGCCTTCGCCCACCGCGTCGACCACGCCCGCTACTTCATAACCGAGGCGGGAAGGCAGCTGGGGCGGCTCCAGGTACTGCCCGTGGTAAAACATCGACTCTGCGCGATTCAGCCCGCAGGCCTGCACCTTCAGGCGCACTTCACCCCTGGCCGGCTCCACACTGGCCGCGGTTTCAATCTGCAGATTCTCAGGACCACCCAGCTTGTGAAAGCGAACGATTTTTGGCATGCAACCCTCCGATCTGCTTTTAGATGGCGCGGAGGGGCTGGAAGGCGCAAACGGCGGATCGCCCGTCGATCAGGCTGTCACAGCCGCTCCGCCACGCTCTTGGCCTGCGTAAACAGCAGCATGTAATCCGGCCCGCCGGCCTTTGAATCCGTCCCGCTCATATTGAACCCGCCAAAAGGATGCGCGCCCACCATGGCGCCCGTACATTTGCGATTCAGGTACAGGTTACCCACGTGGAACTCGTGGCGTGCCCGGTCCAGCTTTTCGCGGTCAGACGAATAGATAGCCCCCGTCAGCCCATACTCGGTGTTGTTCGCCACCTTGAGGCCTTCCTCAAAGCTGCGTACCTTGATCACCGCCAGCACCGGCCCGAAGATCTCTTCCTGCGCAATCACGGCATCAGGCGCCACGTCGGCAAAGACCGTCGGCTCCACAAAATACCCGCCTGCCTCTGTCTCCACCGCGTGGCCGCCGGCAATCAACCGTCCCGCTTTGCTGCCAATCTCGATGTAGCGCAGCATGGATTCGTGTGCGGCCTTGTTCACCACCGGGCCCATATTCGGATTCGCCGCCGCATCGCCCACGGTGAGTTTTGTCACGCGCTCCCGCAGCCGCTCCAGGAAAACGTCGTACAGCGGGGCTTCAACGATAGCCCGCGAGCAGGCTGAGCACTTTTGCCCGCTGAAGCCGAAGGCCGATGCGACGACCCCATCCACGGCCGCGTCCAGGTCCGCATCCGCGCAGACAAGAATCGAATCCTTGCCGCCCATCTCCAGAATGGTGCGCTTGATCCAGATCTGGCCGGGCTGTGTCTTTGCCGCACGCTCGTGAATCTCCAGGCCCACGGCCTTCGATCCCGTAAAAGCGATGAACCGGGTCCTGGGATGTTCGACAATCGCATTGCCAAAAGTGGCTCCAGAGCCGGGGCAGAAGTTCACCACGCCACCCGGCATCCCTGCCTCTTCCAGCACCTCCACAAACCGTGCGGCGATGGTCGGCGAGTCGCTCGAAGGCTTCAGAATCACGGTATTGCCCGCCACAATCGATGCCGCCGTCATTCCGGCCATGATGGCAAACGGGAAGTTCCACGGCGGAATCACCGCACCCACGCCCAGCGGAATATAAAGCAGCTCATTCCGCTCGCCGGGATACTGAATCGATGGCTTGGCCTTGGCCAGCCGCAGCGCTTCGCGGGCATAGTATTCCAGGAAATCGATCGTCTCGCCCACATCCGCATCGGCTTCCGCCCAGTTCTTCCCCACCTCATAGGTCAGCCACGCGCAGAACTCGAACTTGCGCTCGCGAATGATCGCCGCTGCGTGCAGCAGCAGCGCAGCCCGCGTCTCCACAGGCGTACGGCTCCAGTGCTTGTAGGCCCCGAGCGCGGCTTCCATCGCCTGCGGAGCCTGCCCGGCCTCAGCCTTCTGGTGCACGCCCACCACCTGGGCCGGGCGCGAGGGATTCACCGATCGGATCTTGCCTTTGGTCTTGTACCGGTGCCCGCCAATCACCAGGTCATACTCGCGGCCCAATTGCCCGGCCACCAGCTCCAGCGCGGCCTTCATCTTGCGTGCGTTCTCGTGCGCTTTGAAATCGGTAAAGGGCTCGTTCGCAAAGCCGCCCTTGGGCTGGCGCGGCTGAATCACGGTCGGTAGCGTCTCAGTTGCCATAACCACACGATTGTAGATCAATCCGGAGGACGGGACTTCCACAGATTGGTGCAGGATCGAAGTGTTCCAGACCTTTGGCTCGCGCGGTTGTCGCAATAAGGTTAGGTCAGCGCGCGGTCCAGGTGAACATAGCCGCCATCGACAATGATGTGCTGCCCCGTGGTGTGCGCTGACTGCGTGGGCGAGAGCAGAAACACCGTGGCTGCAGCAATTTCCGCCGAGGTCGTCATCCGATGCCCCAGCGGAATCTTGTTCGTGATGCGCTTCAGGGCTGCCTCAGGCTCGCCCAGCGTGTCCAGCCAGTGCCGGTAAAGCGGCGTCATCACCTCTGCGGGCAGCACCGCATTCACGCGAACGTTATCCGCCAGCAGCTCCGCAGCCCACTCTCGCGTCAGCGCAAGCTGCGCGCCCTTGGCCGCCGCGTAGGCTGAGGTTCCGCCCTGCCCCGTCAGCGCCACCTTGGAACTGATGTTCACGATAGCGCCCTGCATGCGCTTCAGCGCGGGCAGCGCATGGTGGGCCAGCGCGTAGTAGTGCACAAGATTTTTGTGCAGGCTCTCGACAAACCGCTCCACCGACCCCGAAGCAAGCCCCACACCGTCATTGACTCCGGCGTTGTTGACCAGCCCGTAGAGATCGCCAAAGCGCTCCTGAATCTCAGCGACGGCCGCCTCGCAGCGGCTGGCGTCTTCGAGATTTCCTTCGATGAGATGGCAGTCGGCGCCGGCGGCCCGCATTTCAGCCATAAAATCCTTAACATTCTGCGAGGCACGGCTGAGCACGACGACGCGCGCGCCTTCAGCAAGGCAGGCGCGCGAGATGCCGGCTCCGATGCCGGCTCCTCCGCCTGTGACGACGATGAGCTTGTTTTTGAGGCCTAAATCCATGACGAATCCTTCTTCAGGTTTTTGCATCCGGGCGCCGGATGCGCAGATCGTTCGGCTCGTCGCGCTGGCTAGGAACCGCAGATCTCAACGCTATCCGATTCCCGACATGACCAGCATGCGCGGCTCGGTCATCTCGTCGATCGCCGAGCGGATCCCTTCGCGGCCCAGGCCGGAGTCCTTGACGCCGCCGTACGGCATGGGGTCGAGGCGCCAGCTCGGCGTGTCGCCCACAATGAGCGAACCGACCTCAAGCTCGCGAAAGGCAGTCAGAATGCGGCCTGCGTCGCGCGTCAGCAGCCCGGCCTGCAGGCCGTAGCGCGAGCGGTTGACTTCACCCAGCGCCTCTTCAAAATCTTCGTACGGCTCCACGGCAACAACCGGGCCAAAGACCTCTTCATCGCGAACCTTCATGCCGGGGCGGGTGCCCGTCAGGATCACAGGTGTGAGCACGGGGCCTTTGCGTTCACCCCCTGCAATCAGCTTGGCGCCGCCGTCAATGGCTTCGTTCACCCAGGCCTGTACGCGCTCCGCCTCCGCCGTGCGAATCAGCGGACCCACGTCAGTAGCCTCCGCAGCAGGCTCACCCGCAACCAGGTGCGCGGCGTGCTCCACCAGCTTCCACAGGAAGGTCTGGAAGATGCTCTTGTGAACGTAGACACGCTGCACGCTAATGCAGGACTGGCCCGCGTAGCTGAAGGCCGAGTGCGCGGTGCGCAGGGCGGCTTCGTCCAGGTCGGGCCAGTCGCTGTGGATGACGAGCGCCGCGTTGCCGCCGAGTTCAAGCAGCACGCGCTTGCGGCCGGAGTGAGCCTTGAGATCCCAGCCGACCTTGGCCGAGCCGGTAAAGCTGACCAGCTTGATGCGGTCTTCTTTTTCGGCCAGCCATGCGGTATCTGCGTTCGCCAGCGGCAGCACGGCCAGGGCCTCTTCCGGCCACCCGGCCTTGAGAATCACTTCGCCCAGCGCCAGCGCGGTAAAAGGCGTCTGCGGCGCGGGCTTGAGGATGAGCGGGCACCCGGCGGCCATGGCGGGTGCGGCCTTGTGCGCCACCAGGTTCAGCGGAAAATTGAACGGCGTAATGGCCAGGACCGGCCCAACGGGAAAACGCTGCATCAGGCCCCAGCGCCCCTCATTGCCCTGGGTCAGATCCAGCGGAATGGTTTCGCCGCCCAGGCGCGCGGCTTCCTCGGCAGCGGTCTTGAAGGTGAGCACGGCGCGATCGACCTCGGCGCGGGCCATGCGCACGGGCTTGCCGGCCTCTGCCACAATGAGCTGGGCGAAGCGTTCCTTCTGCTCAATGAGCGCGGCGGCCACGTCCTCAAGAATCTCGCGCCGCTTCCAGCGCGGCAGCGCGCGGGTGCGGCGCAGGCTGGCCACCGCGTGGCTGACAGCCTGACGCGCATCGGCGCGCGTGGCCACGGTAACGCGGCCCACCAGGCCCTGGTCCCACGGCGAGCGAACCTCGATCGCTTCGCCGTCAATCCATTCCTTGCCGCAGAGCAGAAATCCGGTTTGCGTGCCGGGGCGCATCTTCATAGCGTGGTGCTCCTGTTCGATTGCTACGCTCTTCATGGTACAAGGCGGGGCAGGTGGCTGCGGTGGAAGACACAGCCGAGCACGGTACACTAGTCGCCTATGATTTTCGATGGCCGAAAGCGCAAGCTTCCGTTTGATCTCCAAGAGGCCGTGGCGCACCTGAAGACGCGCGACGCAAAGATGGGCGCGTTGATCGAGCGATGCGGACCCTGCACGCTACGCCTGGACCGCTCGCCCTCTCCCTTCGAGTCGCTGCTGGAGTCGATTCTCTATCAGCAACTGCACGGCAAAGCCGCGGCCACCATTCACCGCCGCGTGCAGGAGCACTTCGGCGGCAATCCCACGCCTGAGATGCTGCTGAAGACCGCGGATGATCCCCTGCGAGCGGCAGGCGTCTCCGGCAACAAAATCAAAGCCATGCGCGACCTGGCCGCGAAGACGCTCGATGGAACGGTGCCAACCCACGCGGCGATCCGCAAGATGAGCGACGCGGAGATTGTGGAGCGGCTGACCGCGGTGCGCGGCATTGGCCCTTGGACCGTGGAGATGCTGCTGATCTTTCGCCTGGGCCGGCCTGATGTGCTGCCGGTGACCGACTACGGCGTGCGCAAAGGCTACGCGATGACCTTCCTGCGCGTACCCAAGACGCGCCCCCTTGAGGCGGCAGACCTGCCCGCGCCCGATCTGCTGCGCAAGCGCGGCCAGCGATGGGCGCCCTATCGCTCCGTGGCGGCATGGTATCTGTGGCGCGCCAGCGACGGCATGGCGGAGGCTGCGGCGCCGCGCCGAACGAGCCTACAATAGGCAAATGTGCCGTGCCTGCCGCAAGCACAGGCGCACGGAGTGGATAACCGATGCCTGCAACGAAACGCTTTATCTGTATTCATGGACATTTTTATCAGCCGCCTCGCGAAAACCCCTGGCTGGAAACGGTCGAGACACAGGACACAGCCGCGCCCTATCACGACTGGAACGAGCGCATCTGCGCGGAGTGCTACGCGACCAACGGCGCCGCGCGCATCCAGAACGACAAGAACCGGATTACGCGGATCGTAAACAATTACGCACGGATCAGCTTCAACTTCGGACCAACGCTGCTGAGCTGGCTGAAGGACAAGGCACAGCGCACCTACCGCATGGTGGTAGACGGAGAGAAACGCAGCCGGCGCAGTTATAAAGGTCATAGCTCGGCGATGGCGCAGGTCTACAACCACATGATTCTGCCGCTCGCAAACTTGCGCGACAAAGTGACGCAGATTCGCTGGGGCATCCGAGACTACGAGCACCACTATGGGGCGCGCCCTGAGGGCATGTGGCTGGCGGAGACCGCCGCGGACACCGAGACCTTGGAACTGCTGGCTGCCGAGGGTATCCGCTTCACGCTGCTGGCCCCGCATCAATGTAAACGCATTCGCCCGCTCAAGCCGGCTGCGGGCGACGGCGAGTGGATCGATACGCCCGATGCTGCCGTCGATACGACACGGCCTTACCTGGTGCGATTTCCCTCCGGCCGGTCGATTACGGTGTTTTTCTACAACGGGCCAATCTCGCGCGCAATCGCGTTCGAGGGATTGCTGAACTCGGGCGAGATCTTTGCGGCGCGACTCAAAACGGGCTTCAAAGACACGGCCCAACCGCAACTGGTGCATGTCGCAACGGATGGCGAGTCCTATGGCCACCACCACACACATGGCGAGATGGCGCTGGCCTATGCGCTCAAGCTGCTCGAACAAGACAAGACCGTTAAGCTGACCAACTACGCGAGTTTCCTGGCGCAGTTTCCGCCCGAGTATGAGTGCGAGATCGTAGACAACACCTCGTGGAGCTGCGTGCATGGCGTGGAGCGGTGGCGCTCCGACTGCGGCTGTAACGGCGGCAGGCAAGGCTGGAATCAAAAGTGGCGCAGACCCCTGCGGCAGGCGCTCGACGAGCTGCGCGATGCGATTGTGCCGCTTACCGAACAGGGCGGCGCAAAGCTTTTCAAGGATGCATGGGCGGCGCGCGAAGATTACATCCACGTAATTCTGGACCGCAGCGCGGAGTCAGAGGAGCGATTCTTCAAAGAGCACCAGAGCCATCCGTATAGTGACGAAGAGCGGGTTTCCGCGCTGCGCCTGATGGAGATGCAGCGCCATGCGCAGCTGATGTACACAAGTTGCGGCTGGTTCTTCGACGACATTTCGGGCATCGAGACGGTGCAGATCATCGCCTATGCGGCGCGCGTGCTGCAACTGGCAAAGGCCCTGTTTGGCGAGCAGGCCGCGGAGCTGGAGCCCGCCTTTGTCGCCCGGCTTTCAGAGGCTCTTTCGAATGAGCCCAGTGCGGGAGACGGCGCGCGCATCTACAGGGAAAAGATCGGTTCCATGAAGCTGGGCCTGGAGCAGGTGGCTGCGCACTATGCGATCAGCAGCGTCTTTTCATCGTTTGCCGATGAGACGGACCTCTACTGTTATCGCGTGCGGCGCATCTCGTATGAGGTATTCTCCTCGGGCCGCGGACGCCTGGCGCTGGGCCGTGCGCATCTGACCAACACCATCACCGAACGGTGCGAAACCTTTTCGTTTGCGGTACTGCACTTTGGCGACCAGAACATCACTGCCGCGGTGAAGCCCTATGCCGAAAGCGATGCGGGCACATTCGAGACCTTTTTAGTCCAGACCTCAGAGCAGGTGCAGGCGGCGAACTTCCCCGAAGTGATTCGCCTTCTCGACGGCTTCTACGGACGCGCGGACTACTCACTCACGTCACTGTTCCGCGACGATCAGCGGCGCATTGTGCAGCTCATTTTGAACTCGACGCTTTGGGACATCGAAACCTCTCTGACGACGATCTACGAGGATCACGCGAACCTGTTGCACTTTCTGTCAAAAGCCGGACTGCCCAAACCGCGTGCCCTCACGCTTGCCGCGGAGTTCGCCATCAATGCAGGTTTGCGCCGCGCCCTGGAATCCGATCCGATCGATCAGGCGCTGATGCGCTCGTTCCTGCAGTTGGCCAAAGCCGATCAATTGCCGATGGAGACGGCTTCTCTTTCCTACCTTGCGGATCAGCGCATGAAGCGCGCCATGTTGGAACTGCAGGTCTCCGCAGGCTCGCTGGAGATGCTGGACCGGGCTCTCGCGCTTGCCCGAGCGCTCGAAGAGTTGCCCTTCGAACTCAACCTGTGGCAGGCGCAGAACATCTGGTATGAGATTCTACGAACCTCTGCTTATTCCCTCAGCACACTGACTGAAGAGGACCGGCCAAAGTGGGATGCGGACTTCAGCGAGCTCGGCAATTGCCTTTCTATCGACTGCGTCGCCATCACCTGCGTGGATCCGGGTGTAGAGACGACGGGCGATTAGCTCTTGTGCACAACGCGGATGTGCAGCTCTTTCAACTGCTGCTCGGTCACCGTTGTCGGCGCGTCCACCATCAGGTCAATCGCCTTGGCCGTCTTGGGGAATGCGATCACCTCGCGCAGGCTGGGCGCGCCGGTCAGCAGCATCACGATGCGGTCCAGGCCGAGCGCGATACCGCCATGCGGCGGCGTGCCGTACTCCAGCGCATCGAGGAAGAAACCAAAGCGCGCGCGCGCCTCTTCATCACTGATGCCGAGCGATTGAAAGATCAGCTGCTGCACGTCCTTCCGATGGATACGAATCGAGCCCGAACCTAGTTCAAGGCCGTTCATCGCCAGGTCGTAGCAGTTGGCGCGGACCGATGCCGGATCGCTGACCAGGTTGGCCATGTCCGCCTCATGCGGCGAAGTGAAGGGATGATGCGCGGGCATCCACTTGGCTGTGGCCAGGTCATACTCGAACATCGGGAAGTCGGTGATCCACATCGGCTGAAAAGCCCGCGAGCCATCGATCACGTTGCCGCTCTGTGGATTGGCGTTGCTCACCACTTCATCTGTGACGCGAAATGCTCCGTGCCGCTCGGCGTACTTCTTCGCGAGCTCGGTGCGGAAACTGCCTGCGGCGGAGTAGACGTTGATCTCACGCTCGCTCAGGCGGCCTTCGAACTTGGTGTCGCTGGCGTTGATGTGATGCGCAGGGTCGCCCGCGACGATGAGGACAAAGTCCGCGTCGGCCGCACCGGCCAGCTCACGCACCTTCGCCGCCGCTTCAGGAAAGCCCTTGGCGAGCCGCTTGAAATCGTCAATAAACTTCGCGCCCTTTTTCTGGTCAAAGAGCGGATGATTGTCCTCGCGCTCCTTACGGCTCAGCTCGCCCACGCTGGGAATGCGGAAGGCGACGACCGGCAATGCGGGATCGATCTGCAGCGTGGCCAGGCTCTCGTCGGTAAAGGCGGAGCGCACATCGGTCAAGCCAGGCAGGCGAAGGTCCGGCTTGTCTGACCCATACTGGCGCATCGCGTCATCGTAGGTGATGCGCGGAAAGGGCTTGGGCAGCGAAACGCCGGCCGCGGCGAATCCCGCGCAGAGAAAATCCTCCACCACGGCGAAAACATGCTCCTGCCGCGGAAAGCTCATCTCGATATCCACCTGCGTGAACTCAAGCTGGCGATCGGCGCGCAGGTCTTCATCGCGGAAGCAGCGGGCAATCTGAAAGTAGCGGTCGAAGCCGGAGATCATCAGAATCTGCTTGAAGATTTGCGGCGATTGCGGCAGCGCGTAGAACTCGCCCGGATGCACGCGGCTCGGCACCAGAAAATCGCGCGCGCCCTCCGGCGTGGACTTGGTGAGAATGGGCGTTTCTACTTCGAGAAAGCCCTGCCTGGACAGGCTCTCGCGAATGGCCAGCGTAATCTCATGCCGCAGCCGGAAGTTGCGCTGCATCTCAGTGCGGCGCAGGTCCACGTAGCGATACTTGAGGCGCACTTCCTCGTTCTGGATCGCTTCTTCGGCAGGCGAAAACGGAGCCAGGCGCGTGTCGTTGAGGACCAGCAACTGCGTAGCCTCAATCTCGATTTCGCCCGTAGGCATCTTCGGATTGATCGCATCGGCGTCGCGCAGGCTCACCTTGCCCACGGCGGCCACGACGTATTCGGGCCGCACCTGCTCGCCCTTGGCGTGGCCGTCGGGAACCAGCTCCTTGTCCAGCACAATCTGCGCGATGCCGGAGCGGTCGCGCAGGTCAAGGAAGATCAGGTTGCCGTGATCGCGGCGACGGTTGACCCAGCCCATCAAAACAACTTGCTGCCCAGCCTGCGCGGCACGCAGGTCGCCGCAGAGATGTGTCCGTTCGAGATTCCCTAAAAAATCGAGCACTCCGTATGTCCTTTACTGATGGGAGGGTGCGGCAAGGTGTGCCGCCAGCTCCGCGCGCGGAACTTTGGTCTGGTTGCCGGTGGAGAAATCCTTCACTGTCAGGATACCGGATTGAAGCTCGTCTTCGCCGAGGATGACGATGCGACGCGCCGTCTTGTCGGCGGCCTCAAAGGACTTCTTCAACCGGAACGACCCGTCGCCCAGTTCAATGCTGAGGCCGGCACGGCGCAGTTCCCGGGCCAGCGCCAGCCCAGCGGCGTTCATTCCGGCAAGTTGATCGGCGTCTTTGGCGTCGGCCATAGGCGCCACGTAGGCATCAACCTTGTCCGCGGCTGCGGCCTGTTCCTGCTGCGCTTGCAGAGTGAGTACCAGCCGGTCCAGGCCGATGGCGAAGCCAATGCCCGGCGCGCGCGGGCCGCCGAGGGCCTCGCTGAGGCCGTCGTAGCGTCCCCCGCCGAGCAGCGCATTCTGCGCGCCCAGCCCTCCGTGCGTAAACTCAAACGTTGTCCGCGTGTAGTAATCGAGGCCGCGCACCAGCCGCGGATTGAGCGTGTAGGTCACTCCGGCAGCATCGAGCGCGGCGGTGACGGCAGCGAAGTGCTGTTTTGATTCCGCATCGAGATGATCGGCAATGCGCGGCAGCGTTTCGATGATGGGCTGATCCTCGGGCACCTTGCAGTCCAGCACGCGCAGCGGGTTTGTCACGGCGCGGCGCTGGCAGTCCGCGCACATCTTCGGCGCGACCGAGGCCAGGGCGGCGCGCAGCACCTCGTTGTAGCGCGCGCGGTCCGCGGCCGAGCCGACGGAGTTGAGCTGCAGCGTCCAGCCGGTAATGCCGAGCTCATCGAGCAGCGCCGCCAGCATCTCCAGCACCTCGGCGTCGCGCAGCGGGCTCTCGCTGCCTGCGCTGGGCGGGCCGATCGCCTCGGCGCCAATCTGCCAGAACTGCCGGTAGCGGCCCTTCTGCGGGCGCTCGCGGCGGAACTGCGGCCCGATGTAGTAGAGCTTCTGCAACTGGCCGGTTTCGCCCAGCTTGTGTTCAATGTAGGCGCGGACCACGCCGGCGGTGTTCTCGGGGCGGAGGGTAAGAGACTGAGGCTTTTCCGACTGCGCCCGCGCGCGGTCCTCCCAGGTGTACATTTCCTTGGAGACGATGTCGGTTTCCTCGCCGACGCCGCGAGCAAAGAGCGAGGTGTCTTCAAAGATGGGGGTGCGGATCTCGCCGAAGTTGTAGCGGGCAAAGACGCGGCGCGCCGTGGCCTCGATGCGGTTCCACAGGGCCGTCTCCGGCGGCAGCAGGTCGCGCGTGCCGCGCACGGCTTTCAGGGTGCTCATAACTTACTTAGTCTAAATGGGCGATGCGTGAGAACCGCAGCCTGCTGCAACTTGCTCTCGCCGGAGTGGCTGTATCGGCAGTGCACCATGGGGTATAAATATGTATGCGCGTACTGTTCGGCGCGGGAGTTCGCCATGATGTTCCATGTGGTCCTGAAGAAGGATGAAGAAGGTTGGATCGTCGCAGAATGTCCTGCCCTTCCGGGCTGCTTTTCGCAGGGCAAGACGGAACAGGAAGCGCTGACCAACATCAAAGAAGCCATCACTGCGTGGCTCTGGGCTGAAGACCAGAAGGCTGCAGAGGCTCTTCCGCTGAATCAAGCCAGCCTGGTGGTCGCAGTTTAGAACTCAGCTTCGATTTCGGAGAAATCCAAAACTGTACCGGGTTTTCCACGGGTTTCCACGCGAGGTGCCTCTAAAATTGTGCATATCAGTTGAAGACAAGGCGACTTCGTAGGCAAGGTGGCAAACATCTCGGGGAAGGATGCCGCAAAGGCATTCCAGAAGGCTGGCTGGGAGACTCGCGGACAGGTGGGAAGTCATCTGGTGCTGACCAAGTCTGGCGTTCGTGCAAACCTTACGGTCCCCCAGCATGGTGAACTCGCTCCTGGCACCCTCAGGGGCCTCATCAAGACGGCCGGAATCTCCGTTGATGAGTTCCTTTCCCTTCTTTAGCCCGCTCGGCCCGGCTTCGATTACGATCGCTTCTTAATCGACTTCAACAGTACGCCGTCAATCCGCGTTTTTCAGCCCGGGCCACCGGCCTTGAAATGCTCAATGACTTCAGGCGAGGGGCGCAGGGAAAGCACCTCTTGGCCGACGCCTTCTGCGGCAAGCGCTTGCCGCGTCGCACCCCTTGCCTCCGCGCACCAGATCCGCCTGCGCAAATCCGCACACGCAAAGACCCCATCCGCGGGGGATGGGGTCGTGGGTGCTTCGATCCAATCTTCAAAAGCCGTGCGGATTGTGCTCCGCGGCGGCGCTTACGCCTTGGCGACCTTGCCGCTCTTGATGCAGCTGGTGCAGACGCGAATGCGCTTGGACGCTCCGTTGACGAGCGCCTTGACCGCCTGCAGGTTCACGTTCCAGCGCCGCCGCGTCACGTTGTGCGCGTGGGAGATGTTGTTGCCAAACTGCGGCTTCTTGCCGCAAACGTCGCATACCTGTGCCATGGTTCCACTCCAGAATCCTGGGATTTTCGTCTTGCCGCTGCCCTGCGGGGGCTGAACTCAGCGCTGCCTGAAGGGAGCCTGCGGCCGGGCCGGACGACAGGGTGCGCGCAAAGACACACATCCCCTACGGTTACCGAAACCTCAGTATACCCTGAAACCGCTCCCGGAGCCAAGAACCCCGGCCATTTTTGCGGTTCTCTGCGGTGGCCATGCCGTTGATTTATCCTGCCTTCGATGCCCAACACGCTCTCGGTTGCCATGATTGCCATGAACGAGGAGGCAAACCTGCCGCGGACGCTCGAAAGCGTGCGCTGGGCCGACGAGATCGTCGTGGTCGATTCGGGGTCAAGGGACCGCACCCTTGAAATCGCCCAATCCTTCGGCGCACGAACCAGTTACCACGCCTTTGGCGGCCACGGCGAGCAGAAAAACGTGGCCCTCGACCTCTGCACCTCCGACTGGATCTTGCTGCTCGACGCCGATGAGGTGCTGACGCCGGAGTTACAGGCCGAGATTCAGGCGCTGCTGCGCGGCACGCCCAGGTACGACGCTTATTGGATTCCCCGGCTCAACCTCTACTTTGGCCGCTGGATGCGCCATGGCGGCTTCTATCCCGACCGCAAGCTGCGGCTCTTCCGGCGCGGCAAGGCCCGGCTGAGCGAGGGCGTAGGCCCGCACTCGACGCCGCAGTTCGCAGGGCCGCGCGGCAAGCTGCGGCATGACATGCTCCACTACGCCTACCCCACCATGGGCATCTATCTGGAGCACATGAACCGCTACAGCAACGAGATTGCCCAGCTCCTCCACCAGAAAGGCCGAGACAGCCGATCGCTGCCCGCCTTTCTGTGGAACGCGGTCCTGAACCCGGTGGCGACTTTCTTCTACAACTACGTTTTCCGCCTGGGTTTTCTGGACGGACGCGAAGGCCTGATCCTGCACCTGAACCACTCCGTCTACATCCACTGGAAATACATCAAGGCGTGGCGGCTGGGCCAGGGCAAGGAGTAAGGGCAGGGTTGGCCCCTTGCATCATCGCTGGTGCCTGATGCCTGTTCTCTGACTATATGTGGCAACTGGAGAGGCCGCGCTTTTCAAGATACCGCTGGTGGTACTCCTCGGCGCGCCAGAAGGTTTGCGCCGGCTCAACCGTGGTCACAATCCGCTTCGGCTTGTAGCGGCCTTCGGCCGTGAGGTGCTCAATCTTGGCGCGGGCGGCGGTCTCCTGCTCCGGAGAGTGGAAAAAGATCGCAGAGCGGTACTGCTTTCCCCAGTCCGGCCCCTGCCTGTTCAGCGTCGTGGGGTCGTGCAGCGAAAAGAACGCGTCGAGAACCTGCTCGTAGCTGATCTGCGCGGGGTCGAAGTCCAGCTCGACCACTTCGGCGTGGCCCGTCTTATCGGTGCAGACGTCCTTGTAGGTGGGCCGGTCAAGCTGGCCGCCCTCGTACCCCACGGCAGTCGCCATCACGCCGGGAAGCGCAGCAAAAGCCGCTTCCACGCCCCAGAAACATCCCGCTCCAAAGGTCGCTTTTTCCACCTTCATTCCTCTTCAGATGCGCGTCGGGCCCAATCGGTAGCAGCCCCGCTCGTGGAGCGGCTCTCAGCCGCGCTTTCTGCCGCCTGCTGCGCCGCCCGGCCGCTTGCCTCCGGGCCCCTGCTTGCCACCGGGCCTTGGACCGCTGCGTCCGGAGCCGGAGCCCGACGATTTGCCCTTGAATCCGGGCTTAGGCTTGGAGAAGCCGCCGGGCTTGCCGGGCTTGCTGCTGGGGCGTGCGCCGCCCGCGCGTGGCTTCCCGCTGCTTGTCGTGAAGGGCCGCGCCAGGCCGGAACGGCCTCTGCCCGGCACGCTTCCGCCTGCACTGCCTGCATTGGAGCGGCCGGTATTCGGGCGACCCGTGCCGGTGCGGCCAGGGCCGGAACGCTCAGGACCGGCGCGATCCGGCCGGGGACGGTCCGGGCGCGGGCGATTGAAGTCAGGCCGCTCAGACCTGGGCTTGTCAAAACGCGGCTTGCCGGACCGGGGCGTACCGGACCGGGGCTTATCAAACCTGGGCTTATCAAACCTGGGCTTGTCCGGCCGGGGACGGTCAAACTTCGGCCGGTCAAGCGCCGGCCGGTCTGGACGGTGCGCGCCGGGGCGCTCCGGTTCCACGGACTCGATGTGCAGGCGTGAAGGCCGCCTGGGGGCAAACTCCCGATCCGGTGCAGGAGCCTCGCGGCGCGGCGCGGCGGGACGACCCTCGGTGCGACTCTCTGTCCGATTCGGGGGGCGATTGTATGCCGGGCGCTCGCCCGAGGGCTTACTCCATGCCCGCTTGCCACCACCCGGCCTGGGCGCAAAACCTCGTCCCGGACCTGCATCTTTCTTCCACGCAGGACGGGCTGGCCCACGGTCTGTGGCTCGCGCCGGGCCACGGCTGGGGCCACGCTCCGGTCCGCGTTCAGCCGCAGGGCGAAACTC
This sequence comes from Acidobacteriota bacterium, assembly GCA_021805025.1. Lineage (GTDB taxonomy): Bacteria > Acidobacteriota > Terriglobia > Terriglobales > Acidobacteriaceae > Telmatobacter. The sequence continues at coordinate 19,135 of JAJZGF010000002.1, read as the reverse complement.
CCCCCCTGCAGGCCGTGCCGGCCGAAAGGGCTTGTCGGCGCCAAAAGTCTTCCGCGGACGAAAATCGCCTTCGCCGCTCGGGGCGGCAGGACGGTCTCCATACGGCCGCGCCGTCTGCGGGCGGCTGGGACGGTCCTGTCCGTAACGGGCCGGCTTGCCGCCTCGGTCTGCACCCCGGTCTGCGGGCCGTGCGGGGCGCTGCTCCGCCGGACGGACTGCTTCCTTCGGCACCAGTTTGGAGGTCTTGAATCTGCGCGGCTTCAGCTTGCCCTCAGCCGTCAGCCGCAGCGCGGCAACCTCTTCAGCATCCAGCTCGCGCATCTTGCCCGGCTCAATGTCGAGCACCAGCGGGCCGTAGCCTACGCGGCGAATCTTCTCTACAAAGTGTCCGATCTCTTCAAACATCTTGCGCAACTCGCGGTTGCGTCCCTCGACCAGCACCACCTCGTACCAGGGATTATCGCCCTGCCGCACCTGCTGGATGCGCGCCGGAGCCGTGCGCACGCGGCCTTCGCCGGCCTTGCCGCGCTCAATGGAGACGCCGCCGCGCAGAACCTCGAGTTCTTCCTCCGTGGGCTGCCCGCTCACCTTTACCAGGTAGGTCTTCTCCACGCCGGAGGAAGCCCTGGTAAGCCGGTTCGCCAGCTCGCCGTCATTGGTCACCACCAGCAGACCCTCGCTCAGGTAGTCCAAACGGCCAACGGGATAGATGCGCTCGGCCGTCTTCGCAAAGAACTCCATCACCGTGGGACGTCCTTCGGGATCCTTCACCGTGGTCACAAAGCCGCGGGGCTTGTTGAGCATGAAGTAGCGCAGCCGCTCGGCCCCATGCAGCAGCTTGCCGTCCACGCGGATGTGGTCGCGCGCCGCGTCGGCCTTGGTGCCCAGTTCGGTCACCACCTTGCCGTTGACCTGCACCCGGCCCGCGGTCATCATCTCTTCCGCGCTGCGGCGGCTGGCCACACCGGCCTGCGCCAGAATCTTTTGCAGCCGCTCCAGCTTGGGCGCGGGGCGCGGCGTCTCTTCCTCTTCTGCCTCGACGGCAGGGGTCGCCTCTTCCGTCACGGCACTCTCGTTCGAGGGCTCTGCCGCAAGGTCTTCCGCGGTATCCGCAGTCGAGTTAAAATCCGGTTCGTTGGCTTCGGGATCTCGTTCGTCAGTCATGGGACGACGTCTCTGTTTCTGCCTGCGCGGTGGGCAGAGGCTCGGCAGGCGCGGCCTCTTGTGGAGCGGGTTCCGCTTCCTCTGCGGCAGTTGCCGGAGCAGACACGGCGATGGAATCCTTTGCTTCTTCAGAGTCCTCTGCCGCGTCTTCGTCGAGCTCGGGGCCGGTGTGCGGCACATGCTCAAATCCCGACTCGACCTCGGTCTCCATCTCGCCGGGAGCTTCGTTCAGCTCCAGCGCCGCCATCTTTTCGAACTCATCCATCGAAGGCAGCTCGGAGAGGTCCTTGAGTCCGAAACGCAGCAGGAACTCCTTGGTGGTTTTGTAAAGGATGGGCCGGCCGATCACCTGCTTGCGTCCGGCGGTGCTGATGAGCTTGCGGCTCAGCAGCGAACCCAGCACGCCGGCCGACTCCACGCCGCGAATCTCATTCACTTCCGGCGCCGTCACCGGCTGTTTGTAGGCAATCACGGCCAGCGTTTCCAGCGCGGGCAGCGAGAGCTTCATCGGCGGCTTCAGACTCTTGATGAAGAGGCGCACGGCGTCGTGGCACTCAGGCTTGGTGGCCAGGCGGTAGCCGCCCGCGATCTCGCGAATCTCGATTCCGCGATCGGCGGCGGCATAGTTTGCGATCAGCTCGTCCAGCAACTGCCGCAGGATGGCCTTGACCTCCCGGTCGCGCAGGCGGGCCAGCCGTTTGGCTTCGGTTTCGGCATCGAGCGCGGCTTCGGCGGCAGGCTGCGCCTCCGCGGCGGCCTCGGGAGCCGCGACCGGTACAGACGCTTCGGCCTGCGGCTCGGCGGCCTCCTCCGGCGCGGGCGCCGTGTAGGCGGCCGAGGTCTGCTCCAGGCCAAGGTATTCAAGTCCTTCGGCAAGCAGGGGTTGCGGCTCTCCGGCAGCTTCTTCTGCGGCAGCGGCTTCTTGGGCGGCGGCCTGCGCGGTCACCTCCTGCTCCGACTTCCACTCCAGCGCGTCGGCGGCAAACAAGGCGGCGAGCTGGGCCAGTGTGACCGGCTCCTCCGCGGCGTAGATGACAGCTTCCAGCTTGGCTTTCAGGCTCATTGGACAATAGGTACCTCAAGTATCGTACCGGAAGTGAAGGGACAAAAGAGCGGCAGGACAGAGGGGGATTGTAAAAACAGGAGTTAGCCGGTAGCTGGCCCCTCAGGCAAACTGGCGGAAAAGCCAGTAGAGGAGCCCGGAGAGCAGCCCGGCAGCCGGCAGAGTGAAGATCCAGCCGGCAGCGATGTTGCGAATGGTGGCGAGCCGCAGGCCGCTGCCGTTCGCGGCCATGGTGCCTGCCACGCCGGAGCTGAGGATGTGGGTCGTCGAAACCGGCAAGCCAAAGTTATCCGCGATAAAGATGGTGCCCATTGCCACCAGGCCCGCGCTGGCCCCTTGCGCGTAGGTCAGGTGCTCCTTGCCGATGCGCTCGCCCACGGTGACCACCACGCGCTTCCAGCCCACCATGGTGCCCAGCCCCAGCGCCAGCGCCACGGCCACCTTCACCCAGTCGGGAATGAACCTGGTGGTCTTGTCCAGCTTGCCTTTGTAACTCCTCAGGACGGCTCGATCGGCCGGCGAGAAGGCCGGATTGCGCGCCTTGTCCATCAGCCGCACTGCTTCGCTGGCCACGTACATATCATTGCGCACATGGGTCTGGTCCTGTGCGGGAATGGCGTTGAAATCCCTGTACTGTGTGACTTCCCGATCCAGGCCTGCCACCAGCACACGGAGGTCCGGCACCGTATCGGGCTGAAGCTGGCGGGTGCGCACATATTCGGCGACTTCGGCGCGTGGATCGGAGCCCGGCCGGCCGGCTGCGCCCGCCTCGCGATCCAGAATGCTCTCAACCTGCGCGGAAGCGGCCAGGAAATCCTGCATCTCCCGCGGGCCAATCCCGTGGTTGAGCGCATAGGCCGTGGGCACGGTGCCGATGAGGATCAGCATGATCAGGCCCATGCCCTTTTGCCCGTCATTGGAACCATGAAAGAAGCTGACACCGGTACAGGTGAGCACCATCAATGCACGGATGGGAAGCGGCGGCGGCTGATCGTCTTTGGGTGCCTCGTAGAGCGCGGGGAATCTGAACATCCACTTGGAAAGCACAAGGAGCAGCCCGGCCAGCGTGAAGCCCATGATGGGCGAGATGAGCAGTGCCTTCAGCACCTTGATCGCCTGGTCCCAGTCCAGCCCGGAGGCGCCTGCGTGCGGATTGAGCCACTGGTTGGCCAGGCCCACGCCGATGATGGAGCCGACCAGCGTGTGGGAACTGGAGGCCGGCAGCCCGAACCACCATGTGCCCAGGTTCCAAAGAATGGCTGCAATGAGCAGCGCAAAGACCATGGAAAAGCCGGAGCCGGAGCTGACCTTAAGAATCAGGTCGACGGGCAGCAGAGCAATAACCGCATAGGCGACTGCACCGGTAGAAAAAAGCACCCCGGCCAGGTTGCACATGCCCGACCACACGACTGCAATGCGGGGCTCCAGCGAGTGCGTGTAAATGACCGTCGCCACTGCGTTCGCCGTATCGTGGAAACCGTTGACAAACTCGAAGCCCAGCGCGATTGCAAGAGCTAGAGCAAGCAGCAGGTAGGGCGAGTAGCTGGTGACCGGCGCCGCGCCCAGGTCTCTGGCAACATGGAAGACGATGTAGAGAAGGCTGGCGGCCAGGACCAGTAGAAAAACGGCCAGCCCGCTGCGGCTGGGCGCACCCCGCATCTTGTGGTCCAGTAGCGTTGTCGCTTCAGGCGGCGCCTGCACGGTCGCTATGTCGGCCATTAGAGCTCTCCCCTGCAGTCTGCGCCGCAGGTCAAGCGCAACGCATCCATCCGCGCTGGACTGTTCGCGGGAACACAAAGAATAGGGACTTGAAGGGCAGTGCGGCGGGAGAGAAAAGTGCCCGGCAAAAAGGCTTGCATAAAACCCCAACAGCCGTCTGGCAGCGCGGCTGTTTTTCAAGAGCGGCCCCAGGGGATAGGGTCCGCTGAGGCAATTTTACACCGGCCCAGCGAGGAGACAGGTAAAATCCGTGCCGCGCGATGCTGGAAATCAAGCCGGTTTACCAGCGCTGCGAATCTACTGCCAGTCGTCGCGCAGGTCGGCCAGCTTGTCGTTCATCACAGCATCAAACTCGCTCTGCTTCTTGATGAAGATCTCGCTGAAGGCGCGGTCCTGACGCAGCAGGATCGCCTGCAGCCGCACCAGTTCCAACAGGGCCAGGAACATGGCCACCAGCGCGCGCTCAGAGCGGGTGTGGCTCAGCATCCGGCGCAGCGCCACAGGCTTGTCTTCCATAGCGAGCCGCCGGGCCAGAAACTGAATCATCTGGCTCACCGTCACCGAGTCGTCTTCCACGTTGAAAGTAGGCCGCTTACGGGCACGCTCCAGGATGTCGCGGAAGACCCGCACCAAATCCACCGTGTCGGCGGCAATCTCCGGCTCGGCTGCGGCATCGTCCTTGAACTCGCGCACGCCGGGGTTGGTCCAGGTGGCGGCTTCGAGCATTTGTTTCTGCTGCAGCATCTGCGCCGCGTTCTTGAAGCGCTCATGCTCCAGCAGCCGCTCCACCAGCTCGCGGCGCGGGTCCTCAGCGGCGTCGTCAGGGCCTGTCGAGGTGCGCGGCAGCAGCATCTTGCTCTTGATGTGGATCAGCAGAGAAGCCGTGTAGATAAACTCGCCGGCCACATCCACGTCGCTCGCCTTGAGCTGGTTCACGTAGGCCAGAAACTGCGCCGTGATCTTCGCAATGGGGATGTCGTAGATGTCGATGTCCTGCTTGCGGATCAGGTCCAGCAGCAGATCGAGCGGACCGTCGTACACCAGCCCCACCGTTACCGAAAAAGGCGACTCCTCGGGGTCCTCTTCCTGCTTCTTCTGCCTGGCCGCCGGCTTGGCAGGCTTGTCCCCCGGCACGGGCGGCGACACCAGCACCAGCGGCGGTGCCTCGGCGAGCGCGGCATCGGGCACAGGGTTGTTCGCCTCTGCGCCTTCGTTTGCCGGATTGATCTTTTCTTCGGTCACTGCGCTCTCAGTTTGCAAGGCCTATCTGTGATTGCTAGCTTGCCGCGCCGGTCGGCGTCAACCGCATGGCCGCGCGAACTTCCTGCATGGTCTGCTCGGCGCGTGCGGCAGCCTTCGCGTTTCCACTGTGCAGAATCTCTTCCACCTGCAGCCCGGTAAAGCTGGCGCGCCGCTCCTGGATGGGTTGAAGCACCTGCACCAGCGCGTCCGCGGCCCAGCCCTTGCACTCGATGCAGCCGATACTCGCCGATCGGCAACCCTCGTAGACCTTCGCCAGTGTCTCCGGCGTTGAAAATACCTTGTGCAGGTCGCCCACGGGGCACTTGTCCGGGTCGCCGGGGTCGCTGCGGCGGATGCGCGCAGGGTCCGTCACCATCGTCTTGAGCTTCTGCCGCACCACCGGCTCGGGGTCGGTGATCTGAATCGTGTTCCCATAGCTCTTCGACATCTTGCGGCCGTCGGTGCCGGGCAGCTTGGGCGAGGGCGTCAGCAGCACCTTCGGCTCGGGCAGGACATAGAGAGGATCCACTTGGGCTGCACGGAGTATATCCCCGGCATTTTGGGTTTTTGCTCTGGGATAGAACTGGTTAAACCGCCGCGCAATCTCGCGCGTCAGCTCGACATGCGCCTGCTGATCCTGGCCCACGGGCACAAACTGCGGCTGGTAGAGCAGAATGTCCGACGCCATCAGCACTGGATACCCCAGGAAGCCGTAGGTCGTGAGGTCTTTGTGGGCCAGATTTTCGATCATCTCCTTGTAGCTCGGCACGCGCTCCAGCCAGCCCAGGGGCGTAATCATGCCCAGCAGCAGCGGCAGCTCATAGTGTTGCTTCACCTGGCTTTGCACAAAGATCGTGCACTGCTCCGGGTCGAGTCCGGCGCCCAGAAAATCCAGCGCCACTTCCAGCGTATTGGGCGCAATCCCTGAGGTGTCCGCGTAGTCGGTGGTCAGCGCGTGCAGATCGGCAATAAAGAAGAAGCACTCGTACTGGTCCTGCAGCTTGACCCAGTTGGCCAGCGCGCCCATGTAGTTGCCGAGGTGGAGCTTGCCGGTGGGGCGCATCCCGCTTAAGACGCGCGGGCGAGAGGATGAGGTTGCTGGTTCGGGCATTGTGCGTATCGATTCCGGGGTGGTGCGAAAAGAATGCAGCCGTCTTTGGCGCGAGACTCCAATGCGGGCTGGCTCTATTGTAGCGGGCTGCGGGCTGCTTAGAGTTAGAGATGCACAAGGCCGAAATAGATGACCGCCAGCGCTGGACCCAGCAGTAGCCGCAGGATATAGCCGCCCACAAAGATCATCAGCAGGTAGCTGGCCCAGATAGGGATCCGGTCATAGGCCTGCACCGCGTTGTAGGGCAGCGAATTGCGCAGCAGGTGGCTGCCGTCAAGCGGAGGAACGGGCAGCAGGTTGAAGAAAAAGAGCGAGAGGTTGATCTCAATCGCCAGCACGCCGAGCAGAACCACCGCCTGCAGGCCCGATGGGACGCCCAGGCCGATGCCGCCGGCGAAGGCCGCAAGCACAACGGCGTGGCCGCCGGGGATGGCGACAGAAATGACGGCCAGCACCACAAAGGCCACCAGCACCAGCAGCAGATTGGAGACCGGGCCGGCCAGTGTCACCAGGTTTTCGTCGCGGACGATCTTGCGAAAGTTGCGCGTGATGACCGGCGTGGGCTTGGCCCAGCCCACCAGCATGCCGCCTACGCCCAACCCGAGCAGAGGACCAAAGATCATCAGCGCGGGAAAGAGCAGCGTCCCCACCGGGTCCACGTGATACATGGGGTTCAGCGTGACGCGGCCTTCGAGGCGCGCCGTCTGGTCGCCCAGCCGTGAAGCCGTCCAGGCATGGGCGCACTCATGAAAGCTGAGCGAGAAGATGAGCAGCACGAATTCAAAGACAGCGATGATAAAGGCGACAGACTGCAAGCATACGCTCCAGAAGAAAGTTGCCGGAAGGCTCAGGTTAGCATGGGCGTCGGGTGTCTCTGCTCACGCGCGGTCGCCGGGAAAGCTGCCCAGGACGGCGCCCGCAGGCACGTCCTGCCCCGCCAGCACAATAGCGTGGCTGCTGATGCGCGCCCCATCGCCGATCGTGGTGTGGTGCAGCGTCACGTGGTCAATGTCCTCGTGCGCATAGCTTTGCGAATAGATGCGGGCGAAAGAGCCGATCATCGCGCCCTTGCCAACGGTGATGCCGCCGCGATCATTGAGCAGTGCGCCCGTTCGAATGATGGCGCCGTCGCCGATTGAGAGGTTGTAGCCGTAGGTCAGGTCCACGCCGGGATAGATCCTGACGCCTGTGCCCATGTGCTGGAAGATGTGGCGGCCCAGCATGCAGCGGAAGCGAATGCCAAGCCACAGATTGAGCCCGATGGGCGAACGATCAAACATTTGCCAGAACCAGAGCAGGGGCTTGCGCACTGCAAATCGCTCCGGGTCGGCGTCGCCATACTGCTCCGCCTCCAGCGTCACATTCTCCGGGTCCAGCGACATGCTCAGCACGTTGCCGGGCAGCTCGGTGGCCAGCGTCAGGTTCTTTCTGCCCTCAAACGGGCGGCCAAGATAGAGCTGATAAAGCTGGTCGCGCACAATCTCCGCGCGGCGCTCCGGTGAGCGGTGGCGCACAAACTCTTCATCGAGAAAGCGAATCCACCGGCGAAAGACCTCTTCTGCTTCGGGCGCGGGGCGGGGCGCGTTACCCTGCGAGCTGATCGGATTCTGTGTGCTGGCCATATACATTGCACAATAAACCAAGCAGGCAGGATGCGGCGAGTGCGCGCAAGCCGCATCGCCCCGGCCCTGGCGGCGCGCTATCCTAAAGAGTCCGGTGCGCGAGTCTGATTCCAGCGCCGCAAGAGAGCAAACAGCCCATGCCTGAAGAGAACGTATCCGCGGCAGACAAAGCCAAAGCCCCTGTTTCCACCATCGCCACCCTCGGCCGTCATGAAGGCCAGTTTGTCACGCTGCGCGGATGGCTCTATAACCTGCGCGAAAGCGGCAAGCTGCTCTTTCCCATCTTCCGCGACGGCACCGGCACCGTGCAGGGCGTGGCTCATGTCAAGAGCGTCTCGCCGGAGGTCTTTGAGGCACTGAAGGGCCTCACGCAGGAGTCGTCTGTCATCGTCACCGGCAAGGTTCGCGCGGACAAGCGCGCCCCCGGCGGCTTCGAGCTGGATGTCGAGGACGTGCAGGTGATCCAGCGCGTGCCGGAGTCCGACCCCTACCCCATCACGCTCAAGGAACACGGCGTCGACTTCCTGATGGAGCACCGTCACCTATGGGTGCGTTCGCCGCGCCAGTCCGCCATTCTGCGCATCCGTGCGGAGATCATGCGCGCCGCCGCCGAGTACTTTGACTCGAACGGCTTCATCCGCACTGACCCGCCGATTCTCACCCCCGCCGCCTGCGAAGGCACCTCGACGCTGTTCCCTGTCGACTACTTCGGCGATCCCGCATTCCTCACGCAGAGCGGCCAGCTTTACATCGAGGCCACCGCGCTGGCACTGGGCAAGGTCTACAGCTTCGGCCCGACCTTCCGCGCGGAGAAGTCGAAGACACGCCGCCACCTCACCGAGTTCTGGATGATTGAGCCGGAAGTCGCCTACTGCGATCTCGACGGCCTGCTTGAACTCGCCGAAAACTTTCTCTCGCACATTGTGCAGAGCGTGCTGAAGAACCGGACCGCGGAGCTGCAGGTCATCGGCCGCGATCCGGAAAAGCTGAAAAATATCCTGCCGCCCTTCCCGCGTCTGCGCTACGACAAGGCCGTCGAGATGTTGAACCAGGCCCACAAGGATGGCCACCTCGAGCATCCCTTTGAGTACGGCAACGATTTCGGCTCGCCCGACGAAACATGGCTCAGCTCGCAGTTTGACCGCCCCGTGATGGTGCATCGCTACCCGGCAGACGTGAAGGCCTTCTATATGGAGCCCGACCCGGCCGATGCGCGCTTTGCCTTGTGCGTGGACGTGCTCGCGCCGGAGGGCTACGGCGAGGTCATCGGCGGTTCGCAGCGCGTCTCCAGTTACGACTTGCTCAAGAGTCGCATCGAGCACCACAAGCTCCCGCTTGAAGCCTTCCAGTGGTATCTCGACCTGCGCCGCTACGGGTCGGTGCCCCACGCAGGCTTCGGCATGGGCATCGAGCGCGTCGTAGCCTGGGTCTGCGCCCTCGATCACGTGCGCGAGACCATTCCCTTCGCCCGCACGCTCCATCGCATGTATCCCTGATCAAACCGGTATCTTCGCCAATGCAAAACGCGGCAGCCTGGGCTGCCGCGTTTTTTCTGCCCGGCCTGCTGCGCCTCAGAAAGTAAGACGCACCGCCATCTGCACCTGACGGATGTTGTAGGCAAAGTTGCTGTTGTCGGTGGTCGTGATGGAGGTGAAGGGCGTACTCGTATAAGGCACCAGGTTGTTGATGCGGTTGGTGGTGTCTTCGGAGATGGCATAGGCCGTCGTTCCCACGCCGGTGACGTTCTGATGGTTGGTCAGGTTGAAGGCTTCGGCAAGGAACTCCAGCCTGTAGCGCTCGCGCACCAGGATGCTCTTGGAGGCACGCAGATCCACAAACCACGTCTTCGGGAACTGGAAGGCATTGCGATCGTAATTCGGAATCCGATTCGCGCCGCCGCTACCGTTGAACGAGCTGGTGTTGATGATCGAGCCCTGCGTCGCCTGCCCCGGCGTGAGATACAGTTTGGACGACGATCCGCTGATGCCGGCGGAGTAGGGCAGGCCGCTCTGCGTCTGGAAGTCAGGCGCAAGCTGGAAGTCGTTGAGCAGGTAGCCAAGAGGCCCGTGGAAGTGCCAGGGCGACTCTGCTACGCCGAAGATCACAAACCGGTAGGGCACATTCTGGTTGGAGTTACCGTAATCCAACTTGATGTTGGCCGGGTCCAGCAGCGCCGTGGCGCTGGCGCCGGTCGTATTGTTTTCGCCGTAGTCCAGCGCGTGCGACCAGGTGAAGTTCGCATTCGCTGAAATGGAATGCGACATGCGGTGCTGGTAACCGGCCACCATGGCCTCGTAATTCGAGGTCACGCCGCTGAAGATGTCCGTGATCGAGCTGAAATTCGGATTGGGGCGATGGTTGGGGTTTGCTGTGGCAAAGTAAACGTTGGACGTGAAGGTGGTCCCGTTCGCCAGCGGACCCGCGCCGATCGCATCCTTCACCGTGAAGCTCACCGGCGTAGGCGCGGGCAGATTGGTGTCCACAAAATCAGGTAGACGACGGCCCCACGAACCCAGCCAGGACACGCTGAAGACATCGTCCCTGCCTAGTTGCTGCTCCAGGGTCAGGTCGGCCATGTGAATCTCCGGCAGCTTGAAGTTCCGGTCAAGGTAGTAGGCCGTGGCATTGCCGCTGGAGCCTGTCAGGCACGATGCGTAGGAGCCCGCCGGAACGATCTGCGGAAAGAGCGGTGCACAGGTCGACCCCGGATTGAGCGTGGGGTTCACCTGGCCGCCAGCCGCTCCAGTTCCGATCAGCGCCTGATACAGCGTCGAATTGATGGCGCGGGCAAAGAACATGCCATAGCCCCCGCGCAGAATCGTCTTCCCTGTGCCATAGACGTCATAGGCAAACCCGACCCTTGGCGCGATGTTCAGCTTGTGGTCCGGAAGAGACGCCGTCTGCGGAAGCAGCGAATTGGGCAATTGCTGGCCCGGAAATTGCTCATACTCCCAGCGCACGCCCATCGTCGTACTGAGCCGCGGACTTACCTTCCACTCATCCTGCGCGAAGAGCGCATAGTCGCCGGTGGTGAACTCAAGGCCCGGTGCACCGACTCCCTGGTTGAAGTAGGTGTAGTTCTCTGCCGTCTTGCCGGCCACCGGATTCTGCGAGAGATACAGATCGGAAAGATAATTCCCCAGCGGTGTGTTACCGCTGTAGCTAAAGCCGCCGTACTGGTTGTACAGGTTTGAAATCACGTCGTTGGTGTGGAGATAGTCTTCGCCGAACTTCAACGTGTGGTTGCCGCGAACCCACACCACCGTATCGGCGAGCTGCCAGCGGCGCTCATCGGGCAGCGCGGCGCGATTGAGGAACTGCGGTGTGCCGAACTGGAAGAATCCGCTCAGGTAGACGTTTGGCGGCAGGCCCTGCGGATTGGCGTAGCCGGTGGGAGTATTGACAAGATTGCCCTGCTCATACGGCGTAGGCGTCTGGTTGAACTCGAACTCGAAGTCGCGACTGTACATATAGCGTACTTCGTTGCTGATGGAGTTGGTGAAGAAGCTGTCAAGTTTGCCTACAATCCAGTTATCGCGCACATAGTCGTTGCCGAAGCTGGACATGCCATAGGCCACCGCCGGGCTGGTCTGAATGCCGGCAGGCGAGGTCCAGCGCATCTGGTTCGCCTCGACGGAGACGTGATTATTCTGATTGATCTGCCAGTCCACCTTCGGGAAATAGATCACCTGCTCTCCGATGCGCGGCACCGTGCCCAGCATCGAAGTCAAGCCCACAATTCCGGTGGCGTAATAGCTGGCGGCGCTGGTGTAGGCGAGGCCCGTGTTTTTGGCCAGTTGGCAAATCTGCGCGTCCGGGTAGCTGGGAGCGGCTGTTCCCGAAGTTACGCCGCAGGTCTTTCCGGCAGGCAGGGTGGAATCCGCCGCAGTATAAAAGTTGGCGTTGGCGCTGGTTCCGGCAATCGTCGCCGCCGCTGGAAAGTCGTGATAGAAGCGATCGGCTGCAAGGAAGAAGAACAGCTTGTCTTTCAGGATCGGCCCGCCCAGTGTGAATCCATACTGGCGGCGCAGATCGGTGGGCTTGAAGGATTGCACCGCATACGTGATCGGGCTCGACGAAACCTGCACCGGGTGCGTCACGTAGGTGTTCTGCGCAGCCCATGCGCTGTCGCGGTCGTAGTAATAGCCCTCGCCATGCAGCTGGTTAGTGCCGCTCTTCGTAATGGAGTTCACAATGCCGCCCGCCGACCGGCCGTATTCTACCGAGTAGTTTGAGGTGTTGACCTGAAACTCCTGCACAGCGGCCTTGATCGTCGAGTAACCGGCGCGGGTGCGTCCGCGCTCTTCAGAGAAGAACGCCTGATTGTCATCCGTGCCGTCGATGGTCACGTTGTTCAGCAGTGTGCTCTGCCCGCGAAAACTCAGCAGTCCATATCCATTCGAATCATTGACGACTCCCGGCGTCAGCAGGGCAAAGGCCGACCACCGGTAGTTATTCTCCGGCAGATCCTGCAGTGTTAGCTGCGGCACCACTCCGGCGAAATCGGGAGATGTGGTATTCACCAGCGGAGATTCGCCTGTGACTTCCACGGTCTGCGCCGCGCTGCCGACCGTCAGGCGCGCCTCGACGTCGGTCAACAGGCCCACCTGCACCGTGACGCTGGTGGAGCGATAGGTGTTAAATCCAGCGGCGGTGATCGTCACGTTGTACGGGCCCGGCTGCAGATGCAACACACGGAAGTAGCCCGAACCGTCCGTGACGGCAGTCTGTTCTGCATTGGTTCCCAGGTTGCGTACGGAGATGCCGGCGCTCGCAACAACAGCGCCGGTGCTGTCCAGAACGGTGCCGCCAATGGCGCCGTCAACCGCGGTTTGCGCGTGGGAAAAGGATGCGAGAGTGGCAAGAATAAACAGGACACAAGTTACGATGACGGTACGATAGATGGAAAAACGAGTTCGCATATCAACCCTCCTCAAGACTTTTGCAAAACATATCTCCTGCAAAGACCAGCGGGGTTGCACCCCGTCGAATTCCGCCCTTGCCGGCGAGCAGGCCCGGCTCTCCTGCCGGACACGTTGTGATCTCCAGGCACATGCAACCCTGCACGCCAATTGTTCGGCTGCATGTTGCGTATTTGCATGGTCATTTTCCTTGTCCAAGTTTCGCAGATTTCGATGAAGCCCTTGTGAACAGGTCGGGATTGCTTTCACTCGCTTCTCGGCCACAGCCGCCCGCAGGCGCGCGTTCGACCGCATCCCGCCCGGCCAATGAGGACACTCCGCTTCATGGAATCCGAAACCACAGTTTTGTTATCTAACAGATGCCACTCGATCCCAAAGAGGTTCATGCATGTCGTTCAGTGCCGTAGCAGTCGATCAGTTGAAACATGCCCCGGCAGTGGAAGGGATTCTGCCTGCCATTCACGAGCGCTGGAGCCCCCGCGCATTTCAGGGCCGCCCAGTCAACCCCGCCGACCTTGCGCGTCTGTTTGAGGCCGCACGCTGGGCGCCTTCGTCCTACAACGAGCAGCCCTGGCGTTTTCTGGTCGGCCTGCGCGGTTCCTCAACGCATCAAAAGATCACATCCGCGCTGATCCCCTTCAATCAGTCCTGGGCGCCCAAGGCACCGGTTCTGATGCTTGGCGTGGCGAAAACTCGCTTCAGCCACGACAACTCCGCCAATGACTATGCCTTCTACGATCTGGGCGCGGCCACTGCCCTGCTGGTGGTGCAGGCCACCGCGCTGGGGCTTGCCACACACCAGATGGGCGCCTTTGATCACGCGGCGGCGCGTCAGGCGTTGGGGATACCCGAGGACTACCTCATCGGCTCCGTCACCGCGCTGGGTTACCTGGGCGAACCCGCCCTGCTGCCCAATGAGCGCATGATCGCTCAGGAGGTGGCTCCCCGCACGCGCAAGCCGCTGAGCGAATTCGTCTTGTCGGCCTGGGGCCAGCCCGCAAGGCTGGATGAGTAGCCCTTCCCGGCCTGCGCGAACTTCCGGCCGTCCGGTCACGATAGAGTGAAGGCTGGAGGACTCGCTTCTTGGCCAGCACGCGCGCCCCGCGACGGCAATCGCCTACCCGCAGACCTCGGCCTCGCCACACCTCATCACGCCGCAGGCCGACGAGCTGGCGCAGGCGCGGCCTGCTGCTGCTGGCTGGGGTGTCGCTTGTCCTGGTAGCCTGGGCTGTCTTGGCGCGGCTCTTCGCTCCTGCCTCAAACACGGCCCGCGCTCGATTTGACGCCATCGTGGTGCTGGGCACACGTGCCGATGCCGACGGCAACCCCACCCCGCGCCAGCTCGCCCGCGTCACCGCAGGCGTCGAGGAGTATGAGCGCGGCGTGGCCCCACGGCTCATCTTTTCCGGCGGCGCCGTAGCCAACCAGTTCGTCGAGGCGCAGGTCATGGCCCAGGCCGCCGAGGCCCAGGGCATTCCCGCATCAGCCATTCTCGAAGAGACCCAGGCCCGCAATACGGTTCAAAACGCCTGCTACGTCGCGCGCATCCTCCAGGCGCATGGATGGCACTCGGCAGAGATTGTCTCCAGCGCCAGCCACCTGCCGCGCGTTGCGCTGATCTTCAGCCGGCTCCCCGTGGAGTGGCGCACGCATGCAGCGTCGTCCATGGAGCCGGAATCACCTGCCGAACACGCGGCAGCCACAGGGTTGGAGACACTCAAAACGGTCTATTACCTGCTCTATTCCCGCTGGGCAGAGCATTGCAATCCCTAGTGCCGGCCCGGATGGCAGGGTGGCGCATTGTCCGGCCTCGGCCCGGTCCTGTAAGCTGAGTGGTGATGCGTCTTTCCGTACGTTTTCCCTTAGCCTTTGTCGCTGCCGCCACCCTGGCGCTGTGCATCCTGCCTCGCGCAGATGCCCAGGCCAAGAGCACTGCCTCCCAGACCACCGGCACCGGCACCTACATCTCCGTCGACCCGCTGGCCCGTGTGCGTTACGACAACCGCTATGACGTGTCGCTGGGCATGGCCTATGACCACATGAAGGCCGGCCCCAACATCCTGCAGGGCTCCAACCTGGGCGGTCTCGACCTTTCCGGCTCCTACTGGCTGAGCAAGCACTGGGGCGCTGAGGGATCTGCGCGCTACTACCTGGGCACCAGCGGCGCTGCGCCCAATCCCTACGCCATTGAAGGCCCGTTCGTCAGCCAGACCTTCTTCGGCGCGGGACCGGAGTGGCTGGGACCGCACAACAAGCACGGCGACCTGATCGCGCACGCCTTGGTCGGCGGCATGTACGGCAAGTTCGAGCAGGATCTGCGCGGCCAGCCGCCATCGGTCGTCGACTTCTATAACGACCAGCTCGCTCTCGGCGCCATCATCGGCGGCCACATGGATCTGAACCGCTCCGAGCATTGGGTCTTCCGCATCACGCCAGACGCGGTGCTGACCCGCTACAGCATTAACTACGGTAACCACGCCACCTCCAACGACGTGAACTTTGCCATCTCGGTGGGCATCGAGTACAAGTTCAAAAAGAAGCGGTAGGCAGAGTTTTTCCCACCGCAGGACAGGTAAAGACCGGAGTCTCTGACGCCAGAAAATGCGGCGACAGGCTCCGGTTTTGTTTGCCTCTCATGCCAAACTTCCCCGGCAACGATTCATGGGAGCGAGCGCTTCCTCGCCTGTGGTATCCTCCACCGTTCAGTGACGGCTGTGGAAAAGTGTCACTGGAAAGAATCCTGTACCGGATAGCGACACCGGCCTGTCCAGGCAGTGCGAGTCCGGACAGAGAACCTGCAAGGGGTAGGGGCAAATGGAGATGAGGGATACACTGGGAGTCCTGCTTGCGGGAGGCGCCGGCGAACGGCTCTTTCCGCTGACCCGCGATCGCGCCAAGCCGGCTGTGCCCTTTGGCGGGCACTACCGGATTATCGACATCACGCTTTCCAACTGCATCAACTCCGGCCTGCGCAAGGTCTTTGTCATGACGCAGTACAAGGCGCTCTCGCTGAACCGGCATATCCGCGAGGGGTGGACGGGCGTGGTGGCGACGGAACTGGGCGAGTTCTTTGAGATGCTGCCGCCCATGCAGCGCACCGGCGCCAACTGGTACATGGGCACGGCCGATGCTGTCTACCAGAACATCTACTCCATCGGCAGCGAACAGCCCACATACATGATCATCCTTAGCGGTGACCACATCTACAAAATGAACTACAGCCGCATGCTGGACCACCACAAGGCGTCCAAGGCGGAGGTTACGCTGGCCACGCTGCCCATTCCCCCCGATGAAGTCTCCCGCTTCGGCGTGGTGGAAGTGGGCCAGTCGGGCGAAATTCTGGGTTTCCAGGAAAAGCCCGCATCCACAAATTTCCGCTCGCCATTCAATCCCAATGCGGTGGATGCTTCCATGGGCATCTACATCTTCAACACTGAGGTGCTGCTGAAGGCGCTCATCGCCGACGCCGAAGACCCCGACTCGAAGCACGACTTCGGCCACAACATTCTTCCCAATCTGCTGGGCAAGAAAAAGATGGTGGCCTACAGCTTTGTCGACGAGAACAAGCAGCAGGCGCTCTACTGGCGCGACGTCGGCACGCTGGACTCCTACTACGACGCGAACATGGACCTGTGCTCGGTCTCGCCGACCTTCAACCTCTATGACAAGAGCTGGCCCATCCGCACCCGCGTGCGCCAATACCCTCCCGCAAAGTTCGTCTTCGGCGAGCCGGGACGCACCGGCATGGCCGTCAACTCGGTCATCACGGCCGGCGTCATCATTTCGGGCGCATCGATATCCAACTCCGTGCTGTCGCAGGATGTGCGCGTCAACTCCTACTCGGACGTGGACGCGAGCATCATCTTTTCGCATGTCAATATCGGCCGCCATTGCCGCATTCGCCGCGCCATCATTGACCGCGATGTGCACATCCCCGAGGGTACAGTCATCGGTTACGATCCCGTGGAAGACAAGCGGCGCTATTTCGTCACGCCGTCGGGCCTCACCATCGTCACCCGGGATGCATCGCTGTTTGAGAATCCCGTCGATCCGGAATTTATGGAGCGTTACTGATCGCAGACGACGGAGCGCCCGTCAGGGCGCGTGGTGCGCGCCGCGCGGCAAACCTGCCAGGAACGCGCGCGGCGCGCACGCATTTTCGGCATGCTCAAGACCGAAGACGACACCGCAAAGTCAACGCGACCATCAAGGAGCGATGACCTTGGGCGCTCTCAAACGACCGGACTATTCCCCAAAATGCCGAAGCCCGCTGCCCTTGAAGGCGAACACGGCCACCACCGCATAGCACGCCAGCGGCACAATCATTGCAGTAGCCATGCTTCGCGTGGCCTGGAAGACAAGGCCGATAATCGGTGTAAATACCGCGCCTCCGATGATCGCCATCACCAGCAGCGAAGCGCCCGCCTTGGTATTGGGACCAAGATCCCGCAAACCCAGCGCGAAAATGGTTGGGAACATCAGCGACATGAAGAAGCTGGTGAGAAAGATGGCCCACAAGCCAACCCAGCCGGGGAAGAGAATTCCCGCCGAGACCAGCCCCATGTTGGCCACGGCAAAGATGCCCATCAGCGTATGGGCGCGCACTCGTTTCATCCAGTGGCTTGACCCGAACCGGCCCACGCCAAAGCCCGCCAGCGTGCCGGTCAGCAGGTAGCCCGCCGTTTTTTCCGGCAGGTGAGTGTAGTCTTGCGCGTACTGGATGAAGTAGCTCCACGTGCCCACCTGCGCGCCGATATAGCAGAACTGGGCAAACACCGCAAAAAGAAAATGCGGATAGCGCAGCAGCTCGCGATAACTCCCTGTGGGTTCGGTCGGCTCCTGCGTGTGCGAGCCCGCAATGGCCGGGAACGGCGTGCGCAGGATCAGCAGCGCCCACACCAGCGTCACTGCGCCCAGCACCAGATACGGAGCGATGACGCGCATCGTCTCATGCTGCAGATAAGCATCGTAGGTGCCTGCAAGCTTCATGCGGAGGATGTCCGCGCTCTTCAGTTCCACGCCGGAAAAGATGAACAGCGTCCCGATCAGTACGCCGGTGATGGCGCCAAGTGGATTGAAGGCCTGCGAGAAATTGAGCCGGCGCACAGCGCTCTCCGGATTTCCCAGTTGCGCTATCAGCGGATTGGCCCCGGTCTCAAGAAATCCCAGGCCGCTGGCGATGATAAAAAGCGCCACCAGAAAAAGGCTGTAGCTCCGGGCCTGCGCCGCGGGGTAAAAGCAGAAGGTGCCCGCGCTATAGAGCAACAGGCCAATCATCAGGCCAGCCTTGTAGCCGTACCGCCGCATCACCATCGCCGCCGGCACTGAGAAAAGGAAGTATCCCGTGTAGAAGGCCGACTGCACCAGCCCCGCCTGCAGCCGGGTAATCTCAAATGACTTCATGAACTGACGAATCAGCACGTCGTTGAGATTGTTGGGAATTCCCCACAGAAAAAACAGGCCGGTGACGAGAAAGAATGCCGCTGCCCCATTGGGCGGTACCAGCGGCTCGTTCTTGTCTTCTGTGGACTCCGCGGGAAGCGTGGCAAAGGCCATTTAAGACTCCTGCTGTAGCCTGGTAGCCAGGTCACCGCCATCATACCGGCGGCGATGCAGGCCTGGCTTGCGAATCTCCTATTGCGGCGTCCAGATGCGAAACTCGCCGCTCAGGTGCATCAGGCTCATCAGGTAGAGCATGCCGTCGTAGTAGCGATTTTGCCCGGAAGGAGTCGGCATACTCCATAGCGCCTCGGTAAACTGGCTCGCTCTCGCACGGTCCGTCGCCGCCAGGCCGGCCACGGCGTTGGTGCCCGCCAGTCCAGCCGGATGGTTCTCATGGGTCAGGCCGGGCGTCGCGCCCAGGTCCTTGCCGTCCAGCGTGTAGACCGGGCCATAGGTGTTGATGCCCTGCTTCTCAAAAAACCCCTGGATGCGGTCGCTCAGTTCCTGCTCTGCCGGAGCCTTGTGCCACCACGCCCAGTCCACGCTCCAGTTGCTTGCCGTGCGCCAGGCGTCGTAGCCAAACTCGCCCGACTGCGGAAACCGATTGACGTGCGGGGTGCCGTCAAAGTTCGCATAGCTTGGCGCCAGACCCGTGACGGGGTTGGTCGTCTTCACAAAGAATGCGCGGCTTACTTCGGCGGCCCGTGCCCAGAAGGCGCGATCTTCCACCGGCCCCCACCGCGCCCACAGCTCATAGAAGGCCGGCAGATGATACGAGGGGTCAGTGAATGGCTCCGGCATCACCTCCGGCACGAAGAGGATCATCGGGGGATCCGGATGCATCATCGGC
>JAJZGF010000162.1 GCA_021805025.1 Acidobacteriota bacterium | reverse complement strand
CACCCTCTACCCACTTTTGCCGATTGGAGCCAGGCGGCGCGTTTCATCGCGGCTCTTCGGTACGATCACAAGGCTCTGAACAGCCTTCAAATGGCGTGCTTCAACTGGTGGGTGGACTACAAAAAAAAGCTGCGTTCTCAGGTGGAGCTTTTCCTTGCAACTCCCGCAGCGGAAGAACCCGACCGCTTCACGCACTGGATTTGCCCGCTTCCCGGCTGGCAATTTGCCCAATTGCTCCGCCATCAGACGATACATTCCTTCACACGCCGTGTCAGCCTGCAGTGCCAGCGGCTGCTGGGCGAGCACCGCCTGCGCAAGAGCTTCGGCAAGTAGATTCGGCCAACGGCAGCCCGGTCAGCGCGCCCTATCTGCCGTATTCTTAGGCAGCCTTCCCAATGCATCCATCACAATCCCCGGCGTCAGCACTTCAGGCAGTACGCGCGGGGCGCCTTGTCCGGGCACGTAGAGCACGTAGGTCGGCACACCATCGCGGCCCAAAGCTGCAAGCGCCTGTGTGATGGCCTCGTCGTGACGTGTCCAGTCCGCACGCAGCAGGGCCACATGTGCATCGTCGAATGCCTTCGCAACCTCGGGCCGGTCCAGCGCAACACGCTCGTTGACCTGGCAGCTCAGGCACCAGCTCGCCGTAAAGTCCACAAACACGGGCCGACCCTGCGCTCGATAGCGTTGCACGGCATCCGCGGACCACGGCTCCCAGCCGGAGTTCACAGTGGCAGTGGACGAGGCACTTGAATCCGACGCGCTGACGAGCTTTTGCGATGCATAGACACTGAAGACGGCAACGCCAAGCAGAATCAGCCCTGCAACCGCCGTCGCCCAGCGTCTGGCCTGCCACCGGCCCAGGAACCACCCTGCAATCGCCAACAGCAGGAAGCACACCAGCAGCGCCGCCAGAAGCGCCGCTCCGTATGCCCGCGCCAGAACCCAGGCCAGCCAGATAACAAAGGCAAAGATGGGCACCGCCGTGGCCTGTTTGAGCACGTCCATCCACGCGCCGGGGCGCGGCAGCCAACGTGTCCAGGCGGGTTGAACAGTCAGTGCGACGTAAGGCGCAGCCAGACCCAAAGCCAGTGCGGTAAAGACGAGGAACGTGACGCCGGCCGGTTGCGCAAGCGCGTAACCGATGGCTGCGGCCATAAACGGCCCTGTGCAGGGCGTGGCAACAATAACCGCCAGCACGCCGGTGAAGAAACTGCCCGCGTATCCCTGCTTCGCGGCCAGCGAGCCTCCGGTACTGGTCAGCGTCAGGCCCATTTCAAACTGGCCGGCCAGCGAAAGGCCCAGAAAGAACAACAGTCCCGCCATCAGCACAAGGAAGACCGGCGATTGAAACTGGAATCCCCAGCCGAGCACCGAACCGGCGGCACGCAGGCTGAGCAAGGCGCCCACCAGCACCCAGAACGATACAAGAATTCCAGCGGTATACACGATGCCATGCCTGCGGAGCGTGTGCCGCTCCTCGTTGCCGGACCGGACCAGCGCAAGCCCCTTGAGGAAGAGCACGGGGAAGACGCAGGGCATCAGGTTCAGGAGCAGCCCGCCCAGAAATGCCAAAGCCGTGATTTTAAACAGGGAGCCACGCTGCACTCGCGATGCACCCTCCGCGGCAGGGGAAGAGGGGGCTGGGGGTGACGCCTGCAGGGCTTCCGAAGCAACTGGGGCGGCCGTTGCAGTCGAGAGTTGTGCTGCGCGCTCCAGATCGCCGGAAGGGATTGCACCCGGCTTCGCTGCAATTTCATACGCGCGTCCGCCGGAGAGTTCCAGAACGCCTTTGAGCTGCGCCGGCTTATCGGTGAGACCCGCATCCTTCTTGAGCAAAAGCACGAAGCCCTTGGAAGTGAGGTTGAAGGTCTGCGGTGATGGGTTGTCCAGAATCCCCTGCTCAGCCGGGAAAAATGTTGCCTCCGTCTCCCGTCTTCCGGTGGCCACTGCGAGGGCAAATCCCTGGCTGGTTGGAGCAAAAACCGCGCGCAAGGTCTGCGGAGGGGGTTGCGGCAGGCGAGCCTCAAATCGCTTGAAGAGCGCCGCATCAGGGCCCGGTGCGGGCGGCTGCTGCGGCTGCGCAGTAATGTTCCGCGTGGCCTCAAGCTCGGCCTTGCCGGGAATGCATGTGGCGCGGCAAACAAGCCAGTCCACTTTGGCGTGGAGCAAGGCCGGGCCGGTCTTCGCTGTCCTGGCCACATCCAGTGTGAATGGAAAAAGGACTTCATTTTCGTAGCCGTAGTCCATCAGCGGACCAAGCGGCAGCCGCTGGGGCGCCGGAAACTCGATGGCCCCCGCCGTCACACCTTCCGGGAGCGTCCAGTGCAGGTGAGGCGGCTCGCCCGCATCGCCCGCGTTCAACCAGTAGACATGCCAACCCGGCTCAAGCTTGAAATATAGGCCGGCCTGGGCCGTGACGCCGCGGCTTAAAGCCTGCGGCAACACCATCAGTCGAACCCGCACATGAGGCGCATCGGCGTAGTCAGAGGCGGCCCGCGCAGGCACGACTACCGCCAGCGAAAGGAGCGCGAACCATAGGAGGTGCAAACGGCGCATGGGAGGCATCAGGAACTCTCTCGATTCGATGCAGGCATCGGGCGGTTTGTTACGGAAAATTCAAGCTCCGCACAATCAGCGAAGTCCGGCTCAGGCAATTTGATCCGATCGTCTCACTTCTCGACTGCGCGCCGGGCGTGTTCGCGGAAGATGCAATCGTTCTGAACGCACTTCACTCCAGCGGCGCGAGCGCGCGCAACCGCGTCATCATGGACCACCTCGTCCTGCAGCCACAGGTACGGAATTCGAAGCCGGATTACCTCATCGACAATCCCCGGCACATGCTCCGGAGCGCGAAAGACATCAACAAGGTCAATGCCGGCGCCGCCGTCCCTTTTTGCCGCCTCCTGGGCCGCATGCAGCGTCGGATAGCAGGTGAGTCCGGCCACCGCAGTCAATGCAGGATTGACCGGCAGCACGCGATAGCCGTTGTCGGCCAGATATTTGCCCACGTTGCGGCTGGCGCGCCAGGGTTTGTCGCTCATGCCCACCACAGCAATGGTGCGCGCCGTGTGCAGCATCTCGTCAATGACTGCCGGATCGTTGTCCATACCCCACTGTCCTTCCCGCGCGCACCTGCTTCGCTACGCATCCAGATCGTCGTCCGCGCCGCTGGCCACAGCAGTGCCGCGGCGTCTGGCCAGCAGATAGCCGCGCAGAAACGGCTCCAGATAGCCATCGAGCACCTTGTCTACATCGCCTACTTCCACCTTGGTGCGGTGGTCTTTGGCCATGCGATAGGGCTGTAGAACGTAAGAGCGAATCTGAGAGCCGAAATTGATTTCGAGCTTCGAGTCTTCGAGTTTTTTGCTCACCGCCCGCTTCTTTTCCAACTCGAACTCGTAAAGCCGGGAGCGCAGCATCTTCATCGCTTTCTCGCGGTTCTTGTGCTGACTGCGCTCGTTCTGGCATTGCACGACGATCCCAGTTGGGAGATGCGTCATACGCACTGCGGAGTCTGTTGTGTTCACGTGCTGCCCGCCCTTGCCGCCGGAACGGTAGGTGTCAATGCGCAGATCCTCGAGCTTCAGGTCCACATGGATGGTCTCGTCAATCTCCGGGGACACATACACCGACGCAAACGAAGTGTGGCGGCGCTTGGCGGAGTCAAACGGCGAGATGCGCACGAGGCGATGCACGCCGCTTTCACCCGCCAACATGCCAAAGGCGTATTCGCCCATGATGGTGAAAGTGGCGGACTTGATTCCGGCCTCTTCGCCGTCCTGGTAGTCGTTCATCTCCGTCTTGAAGCCCTGCTGCTCTGCCCAGCGCAGGTACATGCGCAACAGCATCTCGGCCCAGTCCTGGCTTTCCGTTCCGCCGGCTCCGGGATGCACGGTGACGATGGCATTGAGCGCGTCGGCCTCGCCGTTGAGCATGGTCCGCGCCTCGAGATCTTCGGCAAAAGTCGCCAGCGACTTGATGTCGCGCTCCAGATCGGCGAGCACGTCCTCGCCCTCGCGCGCCAGCTCGAAGTACGCTTCGATGTCGCCCGTACGGCGCAGCAGTTCCACATCGTCGGCCACCAGCGCCTCCAGACGCTTGCGGTCGCGCATCAGCGGCTTGCTCGCCGCCGGATCGTTCCAGAGGGCCGGATCGGCCAGCCTGGTTTCAATTTCTGCGAGTTCCCTGCGGATGCGAGCAGGGTCAAAGATACTCCCGCAGGTCGCGAACCTGGTCGCGCACGGGAGCATAAGCGAATTCGAGATCGTTCAACGACATCTTCTGCTCTTCTTATGACCTGACTTTGATTTGAAGTCTGCGCCGCAGGCCGGCACCAAAAGTCCCGCCCACAATGCCCAAAGCCAGTATGGCACAGGCCCAGGCAAACACGTCTCCATGAGCCGTATAGAAAGTGACATCGTCGCGGAATCCATATGCGGCCGGCAGCGCATCCACAATGTGGCGCGGGATGCTCTGCCGCACCCGTCCGTAAGGATCGATGGCCGCCGTCACACCGTTATTGGTGTCGCGCAAAATCCAGCGCCGGTTTTCAATGGCGCGCATCCGGGCCATGTTCAAGTGCTGCCAGGGTGCGCTGGTATCGCCGTACCAGCCATCGTCGCTGATATTCACGAGCACCTCGGCTCCAAGCTGCGCAAACTCCCGCACCTCGTCCGCGAAAACCGCTTCGTAACAGATGAAAACGCCGTAGCGATGCCCATTGAGACGAAAAACATTGCGCTCTGAACCCCGCGTAAACTCCGACACCCTGCCCGTGAGCTTGCGGGCAAAAGACAGCAGGTCCTTAAACGGCACAAACTCGCCGAAGGGCACCAGATGAATCTTGTCGTAGCGGCCGACCCTCACACCATCCGCTCCTACGACAAGAGCCGAGTTATAGTCGTGCCAATCCTGCTCTTCCGGCACATAGTCCATTCCAATGGAACCGATGATGAGCGGCGCGCCGGTTGCGCGGGCGACTGCGGCAAGCGCGTCCTTGAGGCGCGGATCCTGCTCCGCGAACGGAGCCGGTGATTCCGGCCAGACAATCAAACTGGACTGTGGGCCCGGCACCGCACATTGCGGCACGACGACCGGCGCGCCGGTCTGGGGAATGCCCGCGATGTAGCTCCTGCACGGGTCGGCGGCCAGCCTGGTGAACTGTGCGATGTGCTGTCCCCACTGCGGCCCGGGCCAGGCGCTCTCGTCGCCCACATCCAGATTGGGCTGCACCAGCATCGCCGCTGCCGTGGTCGGCGCGTCACCGGGCCGCAGGCCGAGGCCGGCCACACCCGCCGCGAGCAGAAGCAATCCCGACGCGCCGGCCACGATCCGGCCGGCACGGCCGCTAAGCACCAGCGCGCCTGCCAGCAATGCGTTCACCGTTACCAGGACGAAGGTGATACCGTACACGCCCGTCCACGGCGCCAGTTGGTTGACCAGCGCGTTATCCACCTGCGAGTAGCCGAGCTGGTCCCACGGAACGCTGGTGATGCGTGCGGCGGCGAGGTCCAGGGCAACCCACACGACAGGCGCCGCGGCCAGCGCCCAGCTTGCGCTCTCCGCAGCGCTCCGCACCAGCATCACGGCCAGTCCGAAGAGCCCGCAGTAGAGGCCAAGCACAAGGCTGAAGCCGATCAGCAGCAGCGTGGGGGCGGCGGCCGGCATATCGCCGTACCGCATCATGGTGTCGCGCACCCAGTAGCAATTGCCTGCATACCAGAGAAATCCATAAAAATAGGAGAGCAGGAATGCCTGAAGCAACGGCCGGCGATGGGTGACCGTGGCACGGGACAACACCGCTGCAATGAGTGGGGCGAGACCGACCCAGGCAAAGAAGCTATGCCATGCCGGCATCGGACCTGCCAGCGGAAACGGCAATTCAAGCAGCGCAGCGGAGAGCGCAGCCGCTGCCCAGGACCTCCACCCATCGAGTCGCATACAGGGGCGAGTGTAAAGCATCGGGCGTGACGCTGCAGGCCCTGAGCCGGCATGGCGCGCAGGCCGATGGCCATGGATGGATTCAAGCCGCCAGGACGGTCATCGAATTCTTGCCATTTTTCGCAGCGTCAAAACTGCCGGCAGAGGCTACAATAAACCGCATGACTTTAGCGTGGCTGGGCATCAGAATTCTGGAAGTGATGTTTTTCGCCGGTCTGGCCGGTTCCACAATTGTGGTGCTGATCAGCTTTGTTGAAGACGCCAAGGAACTCTTTGGGGAAGAGTAGTTTTTGCCCGGACTCGCGAAAGCGATTCGGCCTTTGATTCCGATTGACAATCAATTTACACAGCACTAGACTCAGCCAGGGGCGGCGGAGCAATCCATATCCCCTGATTCTGACTGGCCGTTCATCACTGGCGGCACCTATGCGATGGCATCCACACGAACGACCGTAGCACCGCCCTCTGACCGCGTCCGCCTCATCGTTGCATCCTCCGTGATGTTGACGTTCATCTCCTTCTGGCGCGCGGCTGCCATTGTTCTCAACGATTTAGGCTCATCTGCCTTTTACGCGGGCGGCATTGCCGAGCAGGCAGTAGGCGCCTCCGCACCCTGGTTCATCCTCGGCATCATGCTGTTCAGCTTTGCGGTTCGAGCAGTCTACGTCGAAAGCTGCTCGATGTTTACCCGCGGCGGCGTGTATCGCGTGGTGAAAGAGGCGCTGGGCGGGACGTTCGCCAAACTGAGCGTTTCGGCCCTGATGTTCGACTACATCCTCACCGGACCGATCTCGGGCGTATCGGCGGGCCAGTACATCACTGGCATGATGAATGAGCTAATGGTGGTTGCGGCGCAGAGTCACTGGCTTCCTCCGGCGCTCATGGACGCGCACAGCAACCCCTTCCAGTTCAACATGAACTCCACCTCGGCAGTCTTCGCCGCGGCCGTGACGATTTATTACTGGTGGCAAAACATCAAGGGCATCGAGGAATCGAGCGATAAGGCCCTGCGCGTCATGCAGATCACCACCGTGATGGTGGTGATTCTTCTGCTCTGGGGCGGGTATTCAGTGCTGGTGCGTGGCGCGCATATGCCGCCGTCTCCCACTCCGGGCAATCTGCATTTCAGCGAAGACGCTCTGGGCTTTCTGCGGGGAAGCCGCTTCGTGCCGATGCTGGGCGTGTTCGGCATCCTGATGGCCTTCGGGCACTCCATTCTGGCCATGAGCGGCGAGGAAAGTCTGGCGCAGGTCAACCGCGAGATTCAGCACCCCAAGCTGAAAAATCTTAAACGCGCCGCGATTGTCATTGCCATCTACAGCCTTATTTTCACGGGCGGCGCCACACTGCTGGCCTCCATGTTGATTCCCACATGGGAACGCACGCATATCTACCAGGACAACCTGATTGCCGGACTTGCCATGTACATGGTCGGTCCCGCCTTCTGGCGGATCGCCTTCCGCATCTTTGTCGTCGTGGTGGGATTTCTGATTCTCTCCGGCGCGATTAACACGTCGATGATCGGGTCGACCGGTGTACTGATGCGGGTGGCGGAAGATGGCGTGCTCACAGACTGGTTCCGCAAGCCGCATCCACGATTCGGGACGAGCCACCGCATCGTGAATCTGGTCTCCGGGCTGCAGTTGTTCACGATCGTCGTGACCCGCGGCAACGTCATCACCCTCGGCGAAGCTTATGCTTTCGGCGTGATCTGGTCGTTCACCTTCAATAGCCTGGCTATGCTGGTGCTCCGCTGGAAGTACCACGGCGAGCGCGGCTGGAAGGTTCCACCCAATATCCGCATCGGCAAGACGGAGGTTCCGATCGGATTGTTTTCAGTCTTTCTCGTGCTCCTCTCCACGGCGACGGTGAACCTGTTTACGAAATCGATTGCGACCGTGAGCGGCATCGCATTCGCCGCTGCGTTCTTCATCATCTTCACCATCTCTGAGCAGCAGAACCTGCGCAAACACGCGCTCACTGCGCGACAGATGAAGGACCACTTTCAACTGGAGCACCAGGACACGATCAGCCGGGAATCCGTGGCCATTCGCCCCGGAAGCATCATTGTTACCATGCACGATGCGACCAATCCAGCGGCCCTGAAATGGGTGCTGTCGCGCACAAAGACGGAGGATCGGGATGTCGTCGTCGTAAGTGTGCGCATGATGGGTGTGGGTGGACCGGAGTACCTGAGCGCCGAACAGCAGAGTTTCAGCGAGCACGAACAGACGCTT
>JAJZGF010000161.1 GCA_021805025.1 Acidobacteriota bacterium | reverse complement strand
CCAGCAGTTGGAAGTTGGCTTGCCCCGTTTGGCTGCCCATGCGGACGGACTTCGAAGCCTAACCGCTTGGCCCTGGATTGTTAGTCTCACCTTGAACGCTCATTAGAATAAGCATAAATTCGCGCTAGCCGTGCCTCGTCATTGGCAAAGGAAGAAAGCTCCCGAATCACTGCCCTGATCTCGCTTTCGTTCTCGCCGCCCGCTTTCAATATGTCTCTGAGATGGATTGGGATCGAGCTGTGGTTCGGATCGCGCCATTCCGGCAGTTTGTGCATGACATTGTCGATCAAATCCCAGCGGTATCGGTGTCCGTACTGCTCGAAAATTTCGCGTATCAGATTTTCTTCAGCGCGAGACAAACAGTCCATGGATGGCGCCTTGAGAAGCTGCACCTCATACTCCCCCAATGGTGCCGAGATGTATTGGGACCACACCGGTTTCGTCCGGTCTTCAGTGATCAAGTTCAGAACCCGACTCAGCACAGGTCCATTGTCCATGGATACATAGCAATCCGTGCTTATCGGAACTCCCCAACGCAACAGCGCCTCGCGGTCGGCAAGATAGAGCAGCTTGATCAATTTGATATAGTGCATCTGACCGCCACGCAACTGGAGAAAAAACGCAGCCGCCTGGGTCGCCTTTGCTTCGTCAAATTGCAGATGCATACTTTCCTCTCCTTTATTGCTTTATTGCGATCACCTACAATATTGGACTCAGATTCAAGCGGAAATCTCGAATTTGAAAGTGATTGAATACATTTAAGCACAGAAGGAGAATAAAAAGCGAATGCAACTGCATTAGCGGACGACTTCCGCTCGGATTTCCAGACGAATCCTCAGCCATTCAACAACCTCATCCGCATCCTCGATTTCGGCATGCAGCCGCACCGTCACTACCGGCAACCCATTCGGAACCGTTGCGGCCAGCCCGCCCAGCCGGACGGCATCTTTTTCCGTCGTCACCAGCGTCTCGGCTCCGGCCGCGCGCGCCGCTGCCGCCAGCCTCTCCATCGCACGGGCCGTGTAACGGTGATGATCGTGAAAGGCCTTCCGCGCCGCCAGCCGAAGCCCCGCAGCCTCCAGACCCCAGAAAAATTGCTCCGGCCGCGCTATGCCGCAAAAGGCCATTGCCGCGCCGCTCACCGCCGGAACTTGCATCCGCCGCGCGATCCGCCAGATCGGTCCCTGCCAGCCCCACTTCCGCAATGCCGCCTCCAGGTCCGGCGCTTCCACCGGAATCGCCATCACCGAGGCGCGCTTCGCCGCCGTCACACTCTCTCGCAGGTTGCCCGCGGGCAGCAGCGTGTCCCGCCAGTCCGCCCGGTTCAGCAGAAGAATATCCACGTCGCGCGCAAGTTGCCGATGCTGGAAGCCGTCGTCTAGCAAATGCACACCAGGGGGCGTAGCCGCTGGCCGGTCAATCTCCGCCAATAGCCCTGCCTGGTAACGCTCGCGGGCCACATACACCGGGAGGCCCGCCCGCGCTATCAACAAAGGCTCATCGCCGAACTCCTCCGCCCTGCCGTCGGGCCGCACTCTCACCGGCTCGGTGCCGCGCCGCCCATAACCGCGCGAGAGCACATCCACGTGGAAGCCTCTGCCCCTCAGCAGTCCGGCCAGAGTAATCGCCAGCGGTGTCTTGCCCGCGCCCCCGGTCGAAAGGTTCCCGATGCTTACCACCGGCCAGTTCAGCCGATGCACCGGCTCCCAGCCCTTTTCGAGGCGGAGATTGCGCAGCGTAACCCCGGCCGCATACAGCGGAGCAAGAGGCGCCAGCCATGGCCGCCTCATGCGCCCACACCCCGCTCCGCCAGCAGCGCGCCGATCGCCTGCACCGTCCGCGCCGTCGCCCCGGCCTGTGCCTCAAAGACCTGCCGCGCCCGCGCGCCCATCGCCGCAGCTTCTTTCCGGTCTCGCAGTAACTCGATCAGCACCGCGGCCAACTCGTCCCGCGCCGCAATACGAACTGCGGCCTGCGCCCGCAGATCCTCCGTAATGGCGCGAAAGTTCACATAGTGCGGACCCAGCACGATGGCCACGCCAAACTGCGCCGGCTCCAGTGGATTGTGTCCGCCCGCCGCCACAATGCTTCCCCCGACAAAGGCCACCGCAGCCAGCGAATAGACCGAGGCCAGCTCGCCGATCGTGTCCAGCAGGACAATCTGCCCTGCAGCCAGCTCTCTCAACCCGGCCGAGCGCCGCACCCATGGCAGACCCGACCGCTCCAGCAGCGCGGCCACCGCGCCAAAGCGCTCCGGATGCCGAGGCGCCAGCACGAGAATGAGCTGCGGATCCGCCGCCAGCAACCGTGGCCAGGCCTCCATCAGCGCCGCCTCTTCTCCCTCCAGCGTGCTGCCCGCCACCACAAAACGAAGGCCCGCCGCAGCCTTCAACAACCGTGTGGCCTCCGCCTCCTGCGCTGCACGCACGTCAAACTTCAGATTGCCTGCCACGACCACTCGATCCACCTCGCAGCCAATCGCCCGCAGCCGCTCGGCATCGGTCCGGCTCTGCGCCAGCACTACGCGCAGAGGCCTCAGCAGCGGTCGCCATAGCCACCGCATCCGGCGATACCGCGGCCATGAGCGGTCTGAGATGCGCGCATTCACCACCACCACCGGAATCCCCCGCTGAAAGCATCCGCTCAGCAGATTGGGCCAGAACTCGGTCTCTGCCAGGATCACCAGCGCGGGCTGCAGCGCTCGCAGATACGCCCGCACCGCCCACGTCAGGTCCAGAGGGCAATAGAAGACGCGTCCCGGCCCGAAGCGTTCCCGCGCCAGTGCCTGTCCGGTCCGCGTCGTAGTGGACACCACCAGACGATAGCCGGAGTAGCCCTGCGTCAGCTCCTCCACCAGCCGGCTCACCGCCAGCACCTCGCCCACAGAGACGGCATGGAGCCAGATCACCGGCTTATCCCCACAGCGCAGCAGCACCGGCACGCGCCCCAGCCGCTCGGCCAGTCCTTCGCGGTATTTGCGCGTCGTGGCCATCTGCCACAGCCACCACGGCGCACCCACCACCAGCGCCGCCAGCAAGGCCAGGTTGTACAAAAAAAGAATCATGCGTGACGGATTTCGCCTGTTCCCGGTCTAATCCACAAATGATACAGTCGAGCACGATGAAGGTTCTCAGGACGCTTCCGCTCCTCCTCCTCTGCCTGGTCATCGCCGCGTGGGCCAAGGACCGCACGCCGCCGCCCGTGGAACCCGCCACCTCGTTCCCCGCCGTCGAGGTGCATGACAGCGAAAAGCTCGCCATCGCGGTGGATCCCTACGACACCAAAGAGAAGGAAAAGCTGTTTCGCGTGGATTATCTGAGTCACGGCGTCATGCCCGTCCGCCTCATAATCACCAACAACGGCGACACTCCCGTCTCCCTGCGCGACGCGCGCATTCTCTTTGAGACTCCGTCCGGTGACCGCATCCAGGCCGCTGAACCCGAGGATGTCGAACGCCTCATGACGCTCAAGGAGCGCCAAGGCGGCAAGCTGCCCATGCCCAACGGGTTGCCGCCCATCCACCTGCCCGCCAAGGACAGCAATAAGAAAATCGAAGCCGACTTTGACGACTTCGAGTATGGGGCGCTGGTGGTGGAGCCGCACACCACACGCGCGGGATTCCTCTTTTATGACGTCTCGCAGCTTGCCGATCCCTTGAAGGACGCGAGCCTCTACATCTACAAGCTGCGCAACGCCAAAGGCGGCGAGCTCTTCTACTTCGAGATCCCGTTCAACAAGTATCTCCAGTCGCGCTCCAGCCAGATGAAGTAAGCTGCGGGGCTACTCGAAGTACGTCGCCGTCGTCGTGTCCGTCTCCCAGATCGTGCAATCCTTCACGCGCACCCGGCCGCTGGTCATCGCGCTCAGTTGCTCGTTCGTCTGGTCATAGAAGTAGCGGGCAAGGTTCTCCGCAGAAGGGTTCAGCACCGTGAACGGCTCCAGGTCGTTGAGCATCTGGTGATCGATGCGGTCGATGACCGGGCGCATCACCTGCTTGAGAAGTTTGAAGTCCAGCAGCAGACCGGCATCGTCCAGTTCGCGCCCGTGCAGCGTAATGCGCACCTTGTAGTTATGGCCGTGCGGGTTCTCGCACTTGCCCTTGTAGTTGCGGAGGTAGTGTCCGGAGGAAAAATCGCCCTCCACGGTAACTTCATACATCGGCGTTCGCCCGTTTCTGTGCAGGAAAGAATCCCAGCTTCCATTCTAGTGCTTTCCGCCCCGACGCCTGCGCCGCGCCGCCAGTCGAGCTTC
This sequence comes from Acidobacteriota bacterium, assembly GCA_021805025.1. Taxonomy (GTDB): domain Bacteria; phylum Acidobacteriota; class Terriglobia; order Terriglobales; family Acidobacteriaceae; genus Telmatobacter. Next base: position 3,991 of record JAJZGF010000161.1, on the reverse strand, counting down.
TTCGCTGTGCCGATCCACCTGCTCAAATAAATTGGTCATCACGCCGATCAGCGCCGAGGCCAGCCCGGCCAGCAGCATCACCAGCGCAATCGTGCGCCACAGCGATCCGTTGGCCGGCAGCCCCGGCTGAAAGCTCGAAGGCACCAGCGCCATCCCCGCCGAGATCAGCGCGAAAAGACCAAGCGTGGCCGCCAGAATGTAGAAGTTGCGCGACATGACTGCGAGGTAACTCCCTGCCCTGCCCTGATTTTACGGCTCCGGAGTCGGACGGAAAAGCTGGCCGGACGTGCTTTCAAGTACGCCAGCCTCGACAAAGTCGGCGCGGATGCGGGCTTCAGATGCGGCCAAATCGATGGCGCGGCAGGCGTCGCGGAGGACGATGGTCTCAAAGCCGGCCCGGCGGGCATCGATGGCCGAGTAGTGGACGCAATAGTCATAGGCAAGGCCGGCGAGGAAGACGCGCCGGAAGCCACGCTCGCGGAGGTAGCCGTCAAGGCCGGTGGGCGTGGTGTGGTCGTTTTCAAAAAAGGCGGAGTAGGAATCGACGTGGGGGCGGAAGCCTTTGCGCAGGATGAGTTCGGCCTGCGGAAGATGGAGCGCGGGGTGGAACTGGGCGCCGGGCGTGCCCTGGATGCAGTGGTCGGGCCAAAGCGTCTGGAGGCCGTAGCTCAGCGCGACCTGCTCAAAGGGTTTGCGGGTGCCGTAGCTGGAGGCGAAGGAGGTGTGGCCCTCGGGGTGCCAGTCCTGCGTGAGGATGACGTGGTGAAAGAGTGGCGCGACTCGATGGATGACGGAAATGACAGCGTCGCCCTCGGGCACGGCCAGCGCGCCGCCGGGGCAGAAGTCGTTTTGCACGTCGACGACGAGGAGGACGTCGTGCGGGGTGATTTGCAGCCCACTCTGGCTCATTCGAAGAATTCCTCGTCAATGTTCTTGATTTCGAGAGTCTCCTCTACTCGGCATCCTACGTTGTATCGAATCATCAGCCGCGTTAACTGAGCTCCGTCAATTAGTGTTTGAAAGTCAGGTATCGGCATAAGCGAACTACCTTGCCCCTCTTAAAATGACCTCGCTGAATTCTACTATTGCTTGGCTAACTCACTTACTGCACCGGATGGGGTTTCATGTCGGTAATGTCTCATGTACGGCCGCCAGTGAGAGGCTGCGGATAAAGGCATGGCTGGAATATCTGCCGTACAGGAGTGGGAAAGGTGCCCACGGAACTGGGTTCAACGCGCACTGCACGATCAGGCCGGTCGCCCGACTGTTGCTGCTTGACATCGCGCCAGTGCCCTCCTAGGCTTGGGTCATGGATCTTCATCTTCCAGAGCGCCAATCTGCTGAGCTTGCCGGTCTTGCTGCCCGCACCGGGCGCAGCGAGCAGGACCTGCTGGCCGAGGCGGTGGATCGCATGGTTGCGGATCAACGCTGGTTTGACGCACAGGTGCAGGTCGGGATCGATCAGATCGCGCGCGGTGAGTTTCTTGAGGAAGACGAGATGGATGCGCGCGTGGCTCGGATGAACAGGCGTTGAAGCGTCTGCGCTGGTCGCTGGCCGCAGCCGCCGATCTTGAATCCGTTGCCAGCTACCTTCATCTTCACCATCCATCGTATGCTGCAGAAACGATTCAGCGTCTCTATGACGCGGCCAAGTCGCTGAAGAGATTTCCGCTCTCCGGACGTGAGGGACGAGTTCCCGGCACAAGGGAACTTGTCCTCGCTCCGCTGCCGTACATTCTCATCTACTCCGTGAACCAAGATTTCATTCAGATCTTGCGCTACCTGCATACGTCGCAGGACTTTCCGCATCGCATTGAGTAGGCTGCGATCCCGGCTCAGGGTTCGAAGAACCTCTCCACATCGGTGATGCTCGTTGTCATCCGATAGGGCGGCAGGCTTTGCAGAAAGGTCTGGCCGTATCTTTGTCTCCGCACGCGGGGGTCGAGGAGGACGAGGACGCCGCGGTCTTCGAGCGAGCGGATGAGGCGGCCGAAGCCCTGTTTGAGCGTGAGCACGGCGGAAGGGACCTGGTAGTCGTGGAAGGGCTTGCCGCCAGCCTCTTCAATGGCCTTCATGCGCGCCTGGACGACGGGGTCGCTGGGCACGGCAAAGGGCAGGCGGTCGATGATGACGCAGCTTAGCGCCTCGCCCTGCACGTCCACACCCTGCCAGAAGCTCGACGTGCCAAACAGCACCGCATTCGGAGTCTCGCGAAACTGCTCCAGCAGCGCCTTGCGCGGCGCGGTGCCGTGCAGCAGAATGGGAAAATCCAGCACCGGCAGCAGCCGCTCGTAGAGGTCGCGCATCTGGCTGTAGCTGGTGAAGAGACAGAAGGCGCGGCCACGGGTGATGGTGAGCACGCGGCGGATGCACTCGGCGGCGGCCTCGGGGAAGCCGGGCTCGCGCGGGTCAGGCATCTGGGGCGGCAGATAGAGCAGGGCCTGCTCGCCATAGCGGAAGTGCGAGGGAACGACCAACTCGCGCGCTTCCGTCATCCCCAGCCGCTTGCGGATATGTTCAAAGCCGCCCTGCACGGTGAGCGTGGCCGAGGTGAGGATGACGGTCGGGATGGCCTCGAAGACGTGCTCGTGGAGCAACTCGGAGACATCAATCGGCGTGGCCTGCACAAACGTTGTCCGCGCCTGCGACCGCAACCCGCCGTGCCGCGTCCCCGCTTGCACCTTGTCTGTTCCCGCGCCCACAGCGCGGCGCTCCAGCCAATAGACCGTGTTGCTGGCATTCGACTCCAGCAGAAATTCAAGCTCCGAACGCAGCCGCGCAACGCGCTTCTTCAGTCCCGGCGCCTCGTCCACGCCCTTCAGCGCCTCCATCTCCGCCTCCAGCCGACGCAGCGTTGACCGCACGCTCAGATACAAATCGCCTGAGGACTCCAAAAACTCTTCACGTCCCGTGAAAGGCTGGCGTCCATCGCCCGCCATCGGCAGTCCGGCAAAGAACATTCGTGCCCGCTCGCGCAGTTGCTGGGTCACGGCAGGCAAACTCGCCGCGCCTTCTTTCCCGCGCAGCAGCACATCGGTATCGCGAGCCAGCTCCTCAAAACGGATGTTGCTCACCGAGAGGCCGAAGTAGCTCGACGCCACCTCTTCCAACTCGTGGGCCTCGTCAAACACCACCGCCGCCGCCTCCGGCAGAATGCCTGCATCGGGCGCGCCCGCAGCCTCCCGCTTCACCGAGAGATCGGCAAAAAAGAGATGGTGGTTCACGATGATGATGTCCGACTCCAGCGCCTTGCGTCGCATCTCCGTAATGAAGCAGCGCTGGTAGTCCGGGCAGGTGGAGCCCAGGCACGCATCGGAACGCGCATCCAGCTTGTGCCACAGCGCGCTTGACTCGGGCAGCCCATCCAGCTCCGCACGGTCGCCGGTTTCCGTCGTGTGCTCCCACTCGGCAATCTGCCGATACTCGTCGATCTCTTCCAATCCCGACAAAATGGGCTGGTTACGCAGCGCCACCAGCTTGTGCCGGCACAGGTAATTCGCGCGGCCCTTCATATAGCAGACGCGCAGCCCGCCCAGCAACGATTCCAAAAACGGCACGTCGCGAAAGTAGAGCTGGTCCTGCAGCGCCTTGGTGCCGGTGGAGACGATGACGCGCTGGCCGGTGCGCAAGGCGGGCAGCAGGTAGGCGAGGGTCTTGCCGGTGCCGGTGCCGGCCTCGACGATGAGGTGGCGGCGCTCGGCCAGGGCGCGCTCGATGGCTTTGGCCATTTCGAGCTGGCCGGGGCGGTATTCATAGGGCAGGGGCGAGCGCGCAAGGATGCCGCCCGGCGAGAAGAACTCGTGCAGGGTGGGGAGGGCGCGGGTTGTGGTGTCGGCCTGGGGCATCGCGGGCGCGCTGCTTCCATCCTAGGGGATAGGGACGGCGCACGGGAGCGATGCCGCGAGCAAGGGCGGGCCGATGGGGAAAACGGCACGAGGCTGATTCAGCTTTCGGCTGTCGTCGGGTCGAGGATGGTCCTCACTTGAGAGAC
>JAJZGF010000027.1 GCA_021805025.1 Acidobacteriota bacterium | reverse complement strand
GCTCTTCCTCCGACTACTGCAAAATGCTGTCGTAACCGCGCCAACTCGGTATAGACCGTCGCGCTCTCGCGATTTGATTGCAAAACACAACCTGTAGTGGTCACTGTACTAAGGCAGCTACCCCACTACCGCAAATAAATGCCCACCCCCCCTCCAATATTTTTCTCCCCTACAGAAAGATTGCAGGAAAGCCTCCATTGGTTTTCGTCCCGTCTTCGCTTTTACCCGATGCGCCCTGCCAAGGCAGACAAGCCTTCGAGGTTTATGATGGGAGCGCGTGAAGTTCTGCCGGCCAACGCCCCGGCACGATAGGGAGCAACAGCCATGAGCGACAAGCAGCCATCCGCGCACCAGCAGGCACGCCGCGATTTCCTGAAAGCCGGCGGAGCCGTCACCGCCGCACTGCTCACGCCGTCGGTCTTTGCCGACACCGCAAACAAAGCGCTGCCCGCACTGCCCTCCAACCCGCGCACGCCAGAGGCCATGCCCACGCGCAACCTGGGCAAGACCGGCTACAAGGTGGGCATCTTCTCGCTCGGTGGCCAGGCCTCGCTGGAAAAGCCGAATAATTTCGACGTCGCTGTGCCCATCGTCGAGCGCGCCCTCGACCTCGGCGTCAACTACATCGATACGTCCTCCATCTACGGCGGCCCCGACCGCTGGAGCGAGCAGTACGTCGGCAAGGTCATGGCCCATCGCCGCAATGAGGCCTTCCTCGCTACCAAGACCAAGGAGCGCACCCGCGACGGCTCCATGCGCATGATCGAGAAGTCGTTGCAGCTTCTCCAGACCGACCACGTCGATCTCTGGCAGTTACACGACATCGGCACCATGACCGACATCAACGAGATCTTTGCCAAGGGCGGCGCCATGGAAGCGCTCATCGAGATGCAGCAGCAGAAGGTCGTCCGCTATCTCGGCCTCACCGGCCATTACCGCCCCGACGCGCTTATCGAAGGCATCAAGCGCTATCCCTTCGATACTGTGCTGATGGCCATGAACGCGGCCGACCCGCACCACTACAGCTTCAATCAGGAGCTGTTGCCCCTGGCCGTTGAAAAGCAGATGGGCATCATCGGCATGAAGATTCCCGGCCGCGGCCGCCTGCTCTCCAACTGGACCCCGCAACCCCTCGCCGTGCAGGCCCACATGTGGGAAGGCATGGTGCCTGCGCCCACGCCCGGCACGCTCACCATGCGCGAGGCCATGTACTACACCCTCTCGCGCCCCGTCAGCACCGTCATCATCGGCTGCGACACCATCGCCCAGCTCGAAGAGAACGTGCACCTCGCCCGCGCGTTCACGCCGCTCAACAAGAGCCAGCAGACTGAGCTGGTCGCAAAAGCCGAGCCCGTCGCCAAGCCCTCGCTCTTCTTCCGCTTCTACGACCGGCCCTGACCTGCGCACAGCATGAAACGCAGCAGGCCGGAGCAACCGCTCCGGCCTGCTTGTTGCTGCCTGTATCCTCAGGCCTGCGTCTGCAGATACAGTCGGTACTTCTCTTTCTCGATCACCGCAAACGGCCGCAGCGTCAGCACGCCGGTATCCATCTTCGCCTGCCAGTCGGTCGAGCCCTTCGCAACCTGCGCCGCCGCCAGCATATCTGCGCGCCGCACCGTCGCCGGAATCTCCCCGACGGCGAAAAGCGCAAGCGGCCCGTGCACCGCGGCCACCAGGTCCGGATGCTGCGCGTCCACGGCCTCCAGCGTCGTCGCCATCTCAAACTCGATCTCGATGCGGTCGCCGTTCTTCCATGTCCGTTCCACCCGCGCAAATTGCCCCGGCGCAGGGCTCGAGCTCACCAGCTTGCCGTTCACCGCGATAACCGTCTTTGCCCCGGCCCACGCCGGAATGCGCAGATACACCGGAAACGCCATATCCTTCTCCGTCGCAACTTCGATCTGCGACGCGGGCTCGTGCGGAAAATTCGTCTTCTGCGTCAGCGTCACGCGCCCTCCGGCGCCATTCCACGCCACCCGCGATGGCACGTAGAGGTTCACGTACACGCCCCCGGCATCGTGGAAGTACGCGCTGATCCCATAGTCCGCCGTAATCTGCGAGAACGTTCCCGTGCAGCAGTGCCACGTCTGCGGGTGATACACCTTGGTCCCGTCGTTGTTGTAGTCGGAGTAGTAGAAGCCGTAGCCATCTTTCTCGATCGGCAACGCGCCCAGAATGCAGTTGTAGAGAACCCGCTCCATGCTGTCGCCATACCGGCTGTCTTTCGTCGTTCGCAGCAGGTAGCGCGTGATCTTGAAGTGCCCGTAAGACCCGCACGGCGTCTCAAAGCTCGCATGTGTCTTCGTCAAGCTCTCGCCCAGGTCCCCGCTCCCCGGCTTGCGAAACTCCTCATTCGGACCCCATCCGCCCGTCGCAAAGCTCTGCGTCGTGCGCACAAACTCGAATCCATTCTTCGCCGCGCGCAGATATTTTTCGTTCCCCAGCACAAAATACGCCTGCATCGCGCTGCTCATCGCATTCACGTGGCTGTAGGCGTGCTTGCCGGGCAGCACATTTTCGCCCGCAGCCAGCGGATCCCAGTACCAGCTATCGGCCAAATAGTGAAGGCCCATCTCGCGATAGCGGCTGCCCGCGCCGCGCTGCCACGCCAGAAGCTGGTTCTCCGGCAGCGTGTACGGCTCGTCCCAGCAGAACGAGATATCCGTATGCGGCCGCGCAATCTGTTCCGCACGAGACAGTGGTCCCGGCGGCAGATGATCCTTCACTGAATCCAGCGCCGCATCCAGAGCCTTGAACGCCAGCGGATCGTCCGCAAACTCGTGTGCATCGATCATCCCAATCGAAATCTTGTCGTAGGTATAAGCCGGGAATCGGTTCTCACGCCAGAAATTCGACGTAATCGCCGGCCCAAACCCCTGCACCAGCCGACGCACCTTCTCCTTCGTTGCCGGGTCCCTCGTCGCCGCATAGTCCCGCGCCAGCCCTGAGAGATACTGCCCAAAGCTGTGGCCGGGCGCAAACCCGTTATTGGGGCTTTTGTTGATATCGCTCAACGGCTGCCAGCTGTACCAGCCGCCCATGTCTTCGCCCGGCGCAGGCAGCCCTGCCCGCTGGCGATAGGGCTTCAGAAGCGCATCTTCGTCGAGCGCGAGATAGAACGCATGATTCCGGTCGAACTGCTCGCGCACCGGCCCTTCCAACAGCGTTACATCGCCATATCCGAACTGGCCGAGTTGCGGCACAATCGCGGCCGGATGCGTGGCAGGGTCTGCCATCGAACGAACCTTCGCCATCGTTGCAAATGCAACTGCGGAGCTGGTCTTGAGGAAGCTTCTGCGGGAATAAGCCATAGGGTCTTCACCTGATTGCCATGCGGATCTTTGCAGGAGCGCGTTGCCGCAGGGCAATTCGATCAGTTGGGTAAACGTTATCTCTCAGCACAGGACCCCGTCAAATCCAGCCATCAAGGCGTGCAATTCACAACTCGCGGGCTGCACTCCAGTGCGGGCAATTCGCCGTCGCCGCTTCTGAATTTTAGATGTGATTGATCAGCGAAGCCACGCAAGCCGCGCCAAAGCCGTTGTCGATATTCACCACCGTCACGTTCGGCGCACAGGAGTTCAGCATGCCCAGCAGCGCCGCCATACCCCCAAACGACGCGCCATAGCCGATGCTCGTCGGCACGGCCACCACCGGCGCATGCACCAGTCCCGCCACAACCGTGGGCAGCGCACCCTCCATGCCCGCGCACACCACCAGCACGCGCGCCTGCTGCAGCGTCTCCTTCTGCGCCAGCAGCCTGTGGATACCCGCTACGCCCACATCGGCAATCAGTTCCACTGTGTTGCCCATCAGCCGCGCCGTCACCGTCGCTTCCTCGGCCACAGGCAGATCGCTCGTTCCTGCGCAGACCACGCAGATGGTGCCATTACCGGGCGGCGTCGGCGCCTGCGCCAGCGTAATGGTGCGAGCCAGGGGATGACTCGTCGCGCGCGGCTCCGCGGCGAGCACCGCTTCGCAAGCCTCGCGAGAGGCGCGCGTCGCCAGCACATTGCCACCCGCCTGCGCCATGCGCGCAAAAATCTGTGCCACCTGCTCCGGCGTCTTGCCCTCGGCAAAGATCACCTCCGGCATGCCCGTCCGGAGCGCGCGATGATGATCCACCTTGGCAAAGCCCAGGTCCTCAAATGGAAGGTGGCGCAGCCGCTCCAGTGCCGCATCCACACCCGTCCGGCCCTCGCTCACTTCTAGCAGCAGCGATTCAATCTGCATACGATTCATCCGCGCGTCTCCTTCTTGTCCAGTGTTGCGTACAGGCGGATCGCCTCCTGCATCACGCGCTTCAGCGGAATTGCACGCTCCCGTGCAATCCTGCGGCAGTCTTCATACTCGGGCGCTGCGTTGGCCACCTCGCCCGCCGGCCAGCGCGCAATCTTGATGCGCACCACGCCCCACTCGGTCCGCACCTCGGCAAACTCCCTCGCCAATGAGACCTTCTGCTCTACGCGCCAGTGCAGCCCGATCGTCGTCGTCTCGCGCAGGAGCAGATCGCGCAGCGCCGGCGTCAGTTCCGGACGGCATAGCACCGTCATCTGCACGCCGTTGCGTCCCTTCTTCATCTGCACGGCTGCGCGATACACATCCCACGCCCCGGCCTCAAGCAACAACTCACTCACGTAAGCCAGCAACTGCGGGGTCGAGTCGTCAATCACGGCCTCGATAATCGCGATCGGCTCCGTACCTGTCTCCTGCGTCGCTTCCTCGCCCACCAGAAGCCGCAGCAGATTCGGTTGCCCCGGCGTGTCACGGCCGCCCGCTCCATATCCCGACGCCCTCACCCGCATCGCCGGCAGCGCCGCATACTGCACATCCAACATACGCAGCAGCGCCGCGCCCGTCGGCGTCACACGCTCCATCGGCGCGCCCGCCGCATACACCGGCGCATCGCCCAAGAGCGCCAGCGTGGCCGGAGCAGGCACCGGCAACGTTCCATGTGCGCACTCCACAGTCCCGCTACCCACATTCAGTGGAGAAGCGAGCCAGCGGTCCACGCCCAGCGCCGCGCAGCCCGCCGCCGCGCACACAATGTCCACGATCGTATCCACCGCGCCCACCTCGTGGAAATGCACCTTCTCCACCGGAATACTGTGAATCGCGGCCTCGACCTCGCCCAGCAACTGAAACGCGCGCGCCGCGCGCTCCTTTACCCCGTCGGCAAGCGGCGCACTGCGAATGATGCCCAGGATGTTTGAGAGCGAGCGATGGTGCGCGTGGGAGTGCGCCGGAGCGGACGTTGTATGCGAGTGACCCGTGTGTTCCTCATGCCCCTGCGTGTGCTCGTGCGAATGCACGTGTTCATCGTGGGCGTGCATGTCCGATGTGTGCTTGTGCAGCGGGTGTTGGTCGTGCGCGTGCCCTTCGTGCTCCCGGTGCTCAACCGCCGGCGCGGGATGATCCGGTGTCAGCACATCCACCTTGGTCGCTGTAATGCCGCCGCGCATCACCTTGCGCATCTCCAGCCGAGCGCCCACGTTCAGCGCAGCAGCCGTCCGCTGGAGGCTCGCAAAATCCACGCCCGCATCCACCAACGCACCCAGCAGCATGTCGCCGCTGATGCCGGAAAAACACTCCAGGTATCCAGTTCGCATCGAGCCTGATTTTAAACTGTCCGCTAGGCTCCGCGCCGGGTCAGGATCTCGGCGGGCAGGATTGCGTTCATTGAGCCGGACCGGAAACCGGCGCAATCCAGCGTAATGTACTTGAAGCCCGCCCCGCGCAGCGCAGCGGTCATCGCGTCCATCATCTCCATCGTCAGGGCGCGCGGCAGCTCTGCGCGCGCAATCTCCACGCGCGCCAGTTCGCCGTGGTGGCGCACGCGAAACTCGCGAAAGCCCAACTGCCGCAGGCTCTCTTCGCCGCGCTCCACCTGGTCCAACACCTCGCGCGTCACGGTGCGCCCATACTCCACGCGCGAGGACAGGCACGGCGCCGCCGGACGGTCCCACAGCGCGTAGCCCGCCGCCCTTGCCAGTGTGCGAATTTCCAACTTCGTCAGTCCTGCATCCGCCAGAGGAGCCAGCACATCATGCTCCGCGGCCGCGCGCTGTCCGGGACGATAGTCGCGCGTGTCGTCCGCGTTCATGCCATAGGCAATGTGCGCGAATCCCAGTTCTGCTCCCAGCGACTTCATGCCGTCAAACAGCTCCGTCTTGCAGTGGAAGCAGCGATCCGCATCGTTGCGCGCATACTCCGGCTTCTCCAGCTCGTCGGTCTGGATCACGCGCAAAGGCATGCCCAGCCCTTCTGCAAAAACCGCAGCCTGCTCCATATCGCGCCGTGCCAGGCTCGGCGAGTCGGCCAGCACAGCCAGCATCCTGTTGCCCAGCACGCGATGCGCCGCCGCCGCCAAAAACGCGGAATCCACACCGCCGGAGTAGGCCACCATCACGCTGCCCAGCCCGCGCAGCGCTTCTTCCAGCGCATGCAACTTCGCTTCCGCACTCTCAGCTCCATGAAGCCCGCTTTGCGAAATAACCGCCATGGGTGCGATTATACCCCGCAACCAGCTGCGGACCCGATGCGGTATACTCCGGACGAAGTCATGAATTCAAGGGGGTTATCTCCATGCGTTTCCAAGTGATAAGGAACCTTGCCGGAGCTGCGGTACTGGCTCTGGCCGTGATCTCGTCTCCGGCGCGGATGATGGCGCAGGATGCGGGCACCGTGCTCAAGGCTGCCGACGCGCAGAAGCTGCTGCCCCCGGCCGTCTACTACAAGGCCCAATCGGCCAGCACACAGTTGCGCAACTCTGGCGGCGTCAAGTTCGCCGATGGATACTACGTGCTCGCCACCCTGGTTGACACCAGCGGCTACTCCAGCGATGTGTCGTCGAAATACCAGGCCTACTTCATCACCGAGGTACCCATCAAAATCGGCGACAAGAGTCTGTCAGCGGGCGTCTACGGCGTCGGCTTTATCCCAGGCAACAAGTTCGTGGTCACGGACGTGGGTGCGCATGACGTGCTCACAGTCCCCGACGCGGAAGACGAGGCCCTCAAGCGGCCAATGCCTCTCCAGGTGCTGGCCGACCCAGCCGGCGGCTTCCGCCTCTACGAAGGCAGAAAGTACATTCACTTCAGCCGGTAACATCTGCCGGGTCTCAGTCCTGCGCTCCAGCACATGCAACAAAAAAGGGCTCCTCATTCCGATTGCCGGAAGAGGAGCCCCTGTTGCAGGTGTTGCGAAGACTCAGAACACGATCTTCGCCGAGACCTGCAGTTGGCGCGATGAGCCGAAGTCACCGATCGGGAAGCGAGTGGAGGCAATCTGACCGAAGGTTCCCGCGGCGCCGCCCGGCGCAAAGGTGGAATTGGGCTGGCCCAGGTTGGGGTGATTCATCATGTTGAAGAAATCCGTGCGCAGATTAAAGCTCACCTTGTCGCTGATTTTCGTCTGCTTCTGAAGCCCCAAATCCACATCCTCAAGGCCCGGATAGTAGATGACGTTGCGACCCATGTTGCCAAAGCCGGTGCCGGGGCTTGAGAACAGGCAGCCCGTCGTCGCCGTGTTGCAAATGGCCTGCGGAATGTACTGGATGTTCCCGTTCGAGGCCAACGTCCGGGAGGTCTGCACATTGCCTAGCAGGTCAGGGCGTGTGCGACCCACCGTACCGTCATTGGCCAGCGTGGTGTTCACCGTGAAGGGGTCGCCGCTCTGCAGCACAGTGATCGTCGAGAGCTCCCATCCGTCCACGAAACGGTTCTGGTGGAAGGGCAGATCATACACTCCGCTCAGAGAGAAGTGGTTGCGCGTATCGAAGTCCGAAGGGCCATAGTCCCCGCGCGGATTCGTCGAGTCCTGCGGCGTCTGCGACGTGGTGGCAAGGCTATAGGAGTTGTAGTCCAGCGCCTTGCTCCAAGTGTAGGAACCGCTGAACTGCAGGCTGTTGCCGAAGCTCTTGTTCACCGTCACAAACATCGCGTTGTAATTGCTGTTCCCCACGCTTGCGCTCGAGTAAATGTTCGTCAAAGGGAGTCCCGGATCGATCGGGCTTGCGGAGCCTAGAGCCGCGTAGGGCCGTACACCGTTCACCGGTTGATTCAGGTTCAGGAACATCTGCTGGTGAGTGCCCTTTGAACCGATGTACCCGAGCTTGAAGCCAAGCGTGTCACCCAGCCGCTGCTCCAGTTCCAGGTTGTAGGACTGCGTTTGAGGATTCTTGAACCCCTGGTTTACTGTGATCGGGGCGATGCTCTTCGAGGCCTGGGACTGCGAGAAGGCATTCTCCATCGTCAGCGCAGAGCTGGGTGTGCTCGTCGTCAGCGATACCGGCACGGCAAACGGCGGGTTCACACTCAGAGGCGTCACAAGATTAGTCTCCGGCTCGTTGTACAAAATGCCGTAGCCGGCGTGCAGCACGGTCTCCCCCTTGCCCGTTAAATCCCATGCAAACCCCAGTCGCGGTTCGAAGTCGTAATTCTGTCCATAGACGCTGCCCACGCCGGGGCTGCCTACGCGCACCAGCGACTGCGTGGATGGTTGGAAGATGACCAGGCGGTTCTCTGCTTCGCTTGGCGTGCCGTTCCATTCAAACCGGAAGCCCAGTTCCGCTGTCAGGCGCGTATTCACCTTCCACGAGTCCACGGCATAGGCGCCCAGCGCATTCACAAACACGCGGCTAGGCCGTGATCCCGGAGTTACCGCAAAGGAGCTTACATGGTCGGCAAGGAAGTTGTTCAGCGTGCTGAAGACGAACGAGCCCGTATCTCCGGCAAAGTTTGAATTGATGAAGCGGCGGTACTCGCCGCCGAACTTCAGCGAGTGATTGCCGTGCAGCAGGCTGTACGTGTCAGAGAGCACGCCAAGCGTATCGCCGCGTCCCTGCGGCTCGCCCGCGGGCCCGCCGAAGTTCAGTCCAATACTGGAGATGGTGATCGACGGCAGTCCGATGGAGGTTGTGATGCCATCGCTGATGCCGAACTGCACCGGATTGGCCGTAAACGACGGCGTAAACGTGATGTGAATCCGGTTCAAACCCAAGCGCGCCTCATTGACGGCATTGGAGCTGATGATGTGCGTCTCGGCAATGGTAAAAAGTTGGCGTCGTGCCGGCCTGGTGTCGCCGTAACCGGGAATCGTATCAGCCACGGTGGGAGCCAGCGGCTCGTTGCGGGAGTCTTCCTGAATCGCGTAGAAACCGTGCAGCTGATCCTTCGCGCTGATCGTCTGCGATACGTCAATCGTTCCCTGATCGATGTTGGCAAGCGCACTCGCCGAACCGACAAAGCTGTTGCCGGAGTTCGGGCCCGGCAGCAGAGCCAGCAGCTTCTGGATCGTCGTGTCCGCACCGACCGCGCCATTCGCCGGTACACCGGTATTGACCGCTTCCCCCTGCCTCTGCCGCAGCCCTTCATAGCTGCCAAAGAAGAAGGTGTGGTCCTTCCAGAGCGGCCCGCCCAGATCGCCGCCAAACTGGTTGCGAATGAACTGCGATTGCGGTACATGCGTGCCCGTCACCGTAAACTGACGATTGAAATAGTTGCGCGCATCGAAAAACTGGTTGCGCAGATAGTTGTACGCTTCCCCGTGGAACTTGCTCGTGCCCGAGCGCGTCGCGATGTTTACAATCGCGCCTGAACTGCGGCCATACTCGGCCGAGAACGTCGAATTGTCCACCTTGAATTCCTGAACCGTGTTCAGCTCCGGCTGAAAGGTGATCTGGTTCTGGATCATGTCGTTCAGGTTGACGCCGTTGATCATGAAGTTCACGGTGTCTTCGCGCTGGCCCGCCGTATCAAACGACAGCGCACCCTGGCCGCGGATCGGCTGCGTCAGAAAGCCATTGGCAGGTGCGGCCACCGATCCGGGAATCAATGCACCCAGATCGACGAAGTGACGCCCGTTCAGCGGCGCCTGCTGCACCGTCTCCTGGTCCACCACCTGCCCCACGGAGATACCCGTCTCATCCACCACCGGCGCCTGAGCATTCACCTGCACCGTTTGCTGCGCATTCGATACGGTGAGCGTGACATCCGTGGTAACTGTGCTGCTGACACGCAGAACCACCCCTTGCGTCTTGGTACTCGCGAAGCCCGACGCCGAGACTTCCACGTCATAATGGCCGGGCGCGAGCGCGGGGATTTGATAGCTCCCGCTCGCGCCTGTCGTTACGGTGCGCGTCACACCGGTCGATGTCTCCCGCACCACAACCTTCGCGTTCGGTACCACGGCGCCGGAGCTGTCCGCGACCGTTCCCTGCAAACTGGCTGTCGATTGCGCCCTGGCTGTGGAAGCCGCCAAAGCGAGTCCAACGACAATCAAAATTCCGCACAGCCGATGCAGCTGTCTAGATGTTGTCAAAGTCATTTGTGCCTCCAGGGGGATATAGCTCAGCCTCCGTCAACGCCCAAGCATGAGTCCCGTTCGGTCGTTGACAGTGAGCTAGCGATCTACGGTGATGCATAGTGCCTGGCGCAAAGGCCAGGGAAATTCAATCACCGTCAAAAAACTCCCGCATGGTTAAGATTCGGTGCGGGAAGATTCACCGAATCAGCGCAGAGTGGCCAGTGACGCCTCAAAGGCCTACGGAATGGTTGACTGCCGTGGGAACTGAGCTGGCGCGGTTCGCGAAACTGAGGCATATCCATCGCCTTCTGAAAACTGCTGTCCCTTCACGGATTTGTCATAACATAACACGCAGCGGCAGAAACGCAATGATTTTATGCAACCCATTCATCCTGTGGTGCATGGGCATTCCATCCCATCAACTGGCGTGCGCAGGCTCTTTCATGCGAGATGAAGCCGGCGCCGCACCTGCGGCCGCCGCGGAAGTGGACCGCTCCCAGCCCTGCGCGCCTCTGGACGCATGCCTCAGTAGGCCAGCGCCACGCCGTCCGCCCGCATCTCGCTTGCTGCGTGGTAAACACGGTCTGCGCCATTCTTGCGCGGCTCAATGCACTCATAGCGCCCAAAGCCGCCATCGGAGGGCCCCATCGGCCAGCCCAGCTCAATCAATGCCTTGCGTGTCTCCACCGGAATACCCGCCTCCAGATGCAGAATTCCCATGGGGCCCATGCCCGGCGCGTCTTCTCCCATGCTTTGCGAAGAGCCCTCGTGGTGCCAGCGCGGGCTGTCCCCGGCGGCTTGCACGTCGAGCCCATAGTCTACGCGGTTGAGCACAATCTGTACCTGGCCCTGGGGCTGCATATCGCCGCCCATCACGCCAAAGGAGATCCAGGGCTCTCCATCCTTAGTGGCAAAGCCGGGAATGATGGTCTGGAAAGGCCGCTTGCCCGGTTGATAGAGGTTCGGGTGCCCATCCTGAAGTGAAAACAATTCGCCCCGATCCTGGAACATGAAACCGAGTCCATCCGCCACGAGCCCCGATCCCATGCCGCGAAAGTTCGACTGAATCATGGACACCATCATTCCGTCTGCATCCGCGGTGGTGAAATAGGTTGTGTCGCCATGGCTGGGCGCTTGTCCCGGATACACCGGGGTCAAAATGCGGTCGGGTCGGATCAGCTTCGCCCGCTCCCGCGCATATTCTTTTGAGTTCAGCCACTCGATCGGAATTTTCGCGAAGTGCGGATCGGCGTAGTAGCGCGCGCGGTCTTCGTAGGCCAGCCGCTTGGCCTCCACCTGCGTGTGAATCGCCGCTGTCGACTGGAATCCCATCTCGCGCAGATCGAAGTTCTCCAGGATGTTCAGAATCTGCAGCGTCGCAAGCCCCTGCGTGTTGGCCGCCATCCCATAGACATCCAAACCACGATAGTTGGTGACCAGCGGATCGGTCCACTCTGCATGTTGATCGCGCAGGTCTTCGGCGGAGAGCCATCCGCCAATGCGCTTGAAATACGCGTCAATCGTGCGTGCAATGGGCCCGTCGTAGAATGCGTCGCGGCCTCCGTCTGCGATCAGTCGGTAGGTATGCGCCAGGTCGGGATTGCGAAAAACATCGCCCTCGCCGGGAGCCTTGCCGCCGGAAGCATAGGTGTGCAGCGCGTTGGCTGTCTCTTCCACGCCGGAGCCCGGCCGCACAAAGATAGCCATGTTGCGCTTGATGTAGAAGCCAATAATCTGCGGCACAGGCACACCGATCTCGCAAAGATGAATGGCCGGCTCAAACAGCTCCGCCCACTTCAGCCGCCCGTAACGTTGATGCAGCGTCCACCACGCATCCAGCGCGCCGGGCGTAGATACTGAGATTGCGCCAAGCTTCGGGATCACGCCATTGCTGGCGCGCGACCGCACGGTCTTCAGGCTCAGTGATTTGGGCGAGCGGCCGGAACCCGCCAGGCTGACCACCTTGCCGAGCTTCGGATCCCAGAGCATGGCAAAACAGTCGCCGCCAAGGCCGGAACTCGTCGGCTCCAGAAATCCGAGGCACGCATTGGCGGCAATCGCCGCATCTGCCGCTGTTCCGCCACGCTTCAAAATCTCGATCGCGGTCAGCGTTGCAATCGGCTGAGCCGTCCCCGCGGCGCCGTTGCAGCCCATCGCCGCAGATCTGCTCGCAAAGCTCGCGCCAGAGATGCGGTCACCCGCATGAACATCAGGCCGCACAAATCGTTCCGCTCCGGCCGGCTGAAACTTCGGCAGCATCTGCGCAGACTGCCCGGCTTCGCCTTCCCTGGATGCCATCGGCGCCTGCGTTTGCGCGCCTGCCTGGGTTCCCGACAACGGCACACCGCTGGCTGCAACGAGAGGAAGAGAGGCAAGAAATGTGCGTCGGCGCAAGAGGACCTCCTGAGAGCTTGTGCCTTATTGTGCACAACGCCGGGTCCGCCACGCAATCCTACTGCGGAGAAAGAATTGGCATCACGGAAGCACGGGCGGAACCGAGGGCTGCCGATCCGCTGCTGAGTTCGTCGCCCTCTCAGCCACCCATCCTGTCAGGCTATACTTTCCAACCTTGTATCCCAGATCGCTTCGCGACAGGCCCAGCCGACGTGCCGCCTCAGCCTGCACGCCCTTGGCCAGTTCGAGCGCGCGCGCGATGAGAGATTTTTCCATCCGCATCATCGTCTCGCGCAGATCCAGGTCCGCAGGCAGTTGGGCGGCAAGCGCTTCCACCTCGGCATGAGCAGATGCCGCCTGCGACGCAGGATGAGGGGCCTCCAGGATAAAGTCTTCCGGCTCGAGTTCAGGGCTCTTTCCCAGAATCAGCGCGCGCTCCAGCAGGTTCCGCAACTCTCTGACGTTGCCGGGAAATGCGTACAGAGACAACTTCTCCAGTGCAGCGGGACTCAGTTGCCTTGCCGGCGTCTTGATCTCTTCGGCGATCCTGAAGCAGAGGGATTTGCAGATCTCGCCGATGTCTTCCGGGCGCTCTCGCAGCGGCGCCAGCTCAATTGGAAGAACCGCCAGGCGATAGTAAAGATCCTCGCGAAACGATGCCTTCCTGACCCGATCTTTCAGGTCGCGATGCGTGGCAGCCAGGACGCGGACGTCAACCCGCCGCGTGGCTGTGGAGCCTACGCGCTGAATCTCCCCATCGGCCAGAACACGCAACAACTTTGCCTGCGCGGCAGGAGACATCTCAGCAACCTCATCCAGAAACAGCGTACCTTCATGGGCCGCTTCAAAGAGGCCTGCTCTCGACTTATCCGCCCCGGTAAAGGCGCCGCGCTCGTGGCCAAACAGTTCGCTCTCCAGCAGCGACTCTGTCACCGCGGCGCAATTGATCGCAATAAAAGGCTTGCCGGCGCGCAGGCTATTGCGATGAATTGCCCTGGCTACAAGCTCCTTTCCAGTTCCGGTCTCGCCGGTGATCAGTACGGTTGTGTTTGTAGGCGCGACACGGCGGATCAGATCACGCACGGCACGCACGCATGCGCTATGCCCCAGAATGTCATCTGCGCCTTCCAGCTTGCGTACCGTTGTCTTCAGAACCGCATTCTCCCGCATCAGGGCTGTCCGCTCTGCTGCTCTGCGAATCGCCGCGCGCACGACGTCTGGCACAAATGGCTTCGTTAGAAAGTCAAACGCGCCATCCCGCATGCTTTCTACGGCCAGCTCAAGCGTGGCCACCGCGGTGAGAAAAATAACCGACGTCGTCGGGTCATCCTCCAGTGCCGCGTGCAAAACCTCAAGCCCGCTCCCGTCCGGCATCTTCTGATCCGTCAGCACCACGTCAAAGTCATCCCGCTTGAGCAGATCCAGCGCTTCCAGACATCCCTGCGCCTGCACAACGACATGCCCATCCCGGCGCAGATTGACGTCGAGAATTCTCCTCATGCCCGCTTCATCGTCCACTACCAGAATCTTTGCCATGTGCAGCCTCCGTGCTGCGAGCTTTGCTCGTTATTGCGACAGCGTCATGGTAAACACCACGGAACCATCCCGATTTGAGCTGACCCAGAGGTTGCCGCCGTGCGCAAGGGCTACGCCTCTTGCAATGGCAAGTCCAAGTCCGGTGCCACCTTGCTTAGTGGTGAAGAAAGGCTCAAAAACGCGAGAAAGATTCGCTTCAGAAATCATGCTTCCGTTATCCTCAACGTCGATCCGCACGCAGCGGTCTTCGATCCGGCTGCGCACTTCCACACGGCCGCCCGGAGGGGTCGCATCGACAGCATTCAGCGCAAGGTTCAGCAGTGCGCCTTCCACCTGCGCGGCATCCACCTCCGCAGAGCTCTCGTCAACCGCGCCGCACACAACTTCAATCAAATGCTCTGCGCCGCGCACTCTGGACGCCTCCACAACATGGCGTACCACATCGCCCAGCAAAATGACGGAACGCTGTGGCCTTGAAGGGCGCGCGTAGACGAGAAAGTCCCCAGTAAGTTTTTCCAGCCGCTTGGCCTCCCGTGCAGCGATTGCAAACATCTCTTCCCGTTCGCTGCTGTCGGACGTGGGGTAGGCTGCCGTCGCCAGTGCGCTGGAAATCATGGCGACAGGATTGCGAATCTCATGCGCGATGCCGCTGGCGAAGCGGCCCACCGCTGCCAACTTCTCCTTTTCGATAAGCGACTCCCGTGCCAATTCGAGCTCGGCCATCTTTTCGTAAAGCCTTAGCTGCTTCTGATTCAATTGGTCGACCAGGTACCAGACCAGCGGACCCATAAGGCAATAGATCACCGCGATCATTCCGGACTCGAGATACTCCGTGCGGCGCGGCGGAGGGTGGATCGCAAAGTAGTGAACGCTCCACCAGAAAATCATGCTCACGGCGGTGATCACGGCAACAATCGTCTGGAAAAGGCCGCAGTGATACGCACATTGAAGGATGGGGATTGCCAGAAGAACGAAGTACGGGGAATCGTCACGATTCGTCAGGACAGCCAGCAGGATGGCAAGAGTAAAGATGCCGACTGTTGACACCTCTGTTTCAATGCGTGCCGTGCGTTCCGAGATTCCGTCGCGCCGGCCTTGCAGCCAGATCACTTCGAGAACCTTGAGCGAGAAGCCGAGACAGAGCAGGAAGATGACCCCTTGCGAGGGTTCTCCCAGCAGGGACGCAAAAAGGGTATGCATCAGCAGCAGCACCGCGATCACAAACAGTGCCAGGACGCAGAAGGCAAGCTGCTGCCGCCTGAAGGCGTGAGACTCAATTCGCTCGATGGATGGAATCTTGCGCATCATCGATCTGATTGCCCGAAACTATACCCAATGGTACGCCTCATGCGCCAGACTCCGCGAGTGTGTGCGTTGCTAATGATCCCGTTCGCCCGCGGCGGAGGCATCCTCGGCGGCGGGCGCGCTCTCTTCCGGCACCATGGAATGGATGCCGAACTCATGCACCAGGCGCCCTCCGGCATGCGCGGTGTTCACAAGGAACAGCGCGCCGACGGAATAGAGAACCAGGAATGCCAGGGGCATGAACGTGGAAGAGAGCCGCGTCTCCTGCCGTCGCAGGGCCTTGGGAAGAAGCGTCATGCCGAGAAGTATGACCGTGAGCACCAGGAAAAGGATGCGGGTTTGAGATGCGAGGCTCTCATGTGCGGCCAGTACTGCATCCACCGGCCCCCCCCGCTCTGCCAGCTCCCCGGCCGCCTCGCCAGTCCACGCCGCTACAAATAGGCTGGCTGTGCCAAGAAGAAGAATGATGAGTCCGGCAATCCGGTAGGGCTGCCCCCTGGACGGAGAAAGCGCAGCACCAATCAGGATGAAGAGCGGACTCAGCAGAAGGAGCGCGATGGGAAAATGGACGATAAGCGGATGCATCGCTTCCCAGGTTGGAATGGGTGGAAAATGCAACATGGTTTCCCTTTCTGCGAGCGACTTCTACGTCCGCCGGCCAGGGTCGGACACAACATGGTCACGACACCTTTTCAAACTTTTCTTTCGGCGTGAAGCAGGATGGGCACTTGGCAAAACTCAGCTCCCGCACAGTAAAGCCGCACTTGGGGCAGACAAAGAAGGTCATCGACTTGCTCCCCTTCAGGCTGTCCAGGTTTGTGAGCGCTGCGGAGTAGAGTTTTGCGTGTTCGGCTTCAGCCGTCTTGGCAAAGTTCAGGCTCTTCACGGCCGCGGTATTGCGATCCCTCTTTGCCTGGCTCAGAAACTCCGGATACATCGTGTCCCGCTCATAGGTCTCGCCCTTGATGGCTGCCTCTAGATTCTCGCGGGTAGACTTCACATCCGGTGTTTCGATTTTTGCCTGCGGAGTTGCGCCCAGTTGTTTGATGACCTCCGCATGATTGCCGGCATGGATCTGCTCAGCCCTTGCGGCGGCACGAAAGAGACTGGCCACCTCACCGTACCCTTCGCTGTCTGCCTTCTGCGCAAAAGCCAGATAGCGCGCGTGTGCATTGCTTTCACCGTTGAAGGCCGTCTGCATGTTCTGCAGTGTGGTCGTTGCAGCCTGTGCTCCAGCGGCGAATGCGCAAAGCGCTAAAGCAACCACCAGCCTCTTCATCTTGCGCCTCAATCCGAGCTTGGCGTAATTCATGACATCTCCTTTTCATATCCCGGTCTTAAGTAAGGGATACATGCCCTGCAATGCACGTTCGATGCCAATGCAGCCCACGCGCCGGAGGCGTCAAGGCCGGAGTTTCGCATCAATGGGGGAGGCATGGATCGAGGATTGGTAGAAAGTATTGGACATGCCGTCAAAAGAATTGGACCAATTCAGCGGTCACGACGCCCGTTTGCCGCCGGCGCAGCGTCCGTCCCACTCCTCGAAGCCACAGGCAGTCTCTCCGCCAGGGCGTGAAAACCGCACCGGAGCGATGAACACAATGCAATTGGCGCCTCCGCCGGCAACGCTCCGGCCCTGCGCCGCTGTATTGAGGTGTGGCGTCTCATCTCCTGGGTACAAGCATGTTAGGCAAACCGGAATGGACCACTGCGTGCAAGATTCCACTTGTCGTGACACTCGAATCACTCTTTGCGACAACCTCTGAGGAGGCATGTTGGAACGGCTGGTGAGTTCCGCCGTACCTGCCCGCAACGTTGACCTGCTCCTTTGCAAAGAATGGAGGCATTGTTATCCATGCAAGACACCTATCTTGATTGCATTCCCGTTGAGACGATTCCGTGCTCTGCAAGCCCTCGCCAAATCCGGCTCTGGTGCGCACCTGAAGTGATCCTGATGGTGACCAACTTTGCCGATGAACAAACGCTTCTCCTGGAGGCTGTCAAACAGGCCAGAGGAAGTGCCGCGAAGATCCTTCTGGCTTACGTAACCCGGCCATACTATCCGGAGTCACGCTCCCGCCACAGCGCTCGCCCCATGCGGAGATCCCCATCCGCGCATCGCGCGCAGTTGCTGCTGGAAAGGATGGCCCGACAGCTCCGTTGGGCGGGCATTGCGAGCGAGCCCGTTCTCTTGCAGGGGCTGCCAGCAGAAGAGATTCCTCAGCTCGTCCGGCTGCGCGGTGTAAACCGGGTCATTGTGACGACGAAGATTGATCCCTGTGCCAGGGGGATTGCGACGCGCGCGATTGCCGAGCAGATCCTGCCGCGCGTCGGCGTGCCTGTCTGCCTGCTCGGCGGATCCCTTCCCGTCGCGTCCCAGTTCACCGCGCCGCTTGGACGCGTGACTCTCGCCCTTTCACCGGAGATGAACTGCGCGGTACTGCTCAGTTTTGCATGCCGCTTTGCAGAGCAGCACCATGCAACTCTGACGGTCCTTCACGTCCTCCCTCCGGGCGAGAGGATCGCGAATGGGGCCGATAGGTCCGCAGACTGTAAGCCCTTGCCGCATTTCCTATGGCCCCTGCGGGAACCCGAATTGCAATTCCCTTTTGAGACTCGGTCTTGTGAAGGAGAACTGGCGCAGGAAATCCTGACGCAGACATCGACATCGGAGCCGGATTTCATCATTCTGGGCACGCCGGGGATCACTCCCGGCTATTCCTTTGACGGGATGCGTGTGATGAACAGGCTCGTCAACGAGGCCCCCTGTCCGGTGCTGATTCTCGGCAGCGCAATCGCTCATTCAAATTCTGGAGACCTGCGTCTGCACGCCAATCCGGAATCCGAACGCGGCCATGGGTCAGACACCGTACAGGCGCATCCCGAAGTAGACGAAGACCTTGCCGGTACTTCTCTAGAGATTCTAAATCGAGCACCGGGGAATGCAGCCTGCATGAGGCGCATTGGAGGATGATTCGGTCCATGTTGAATGCGGTGTCCATCTGCGCAAGGCGGCCCAGACGGCTTGCAGAAAGTGCGTTGCCTGCCCATTGGACACGCTTAATCCGCCGTTCCCTGCGGATCGCGAGGCTGATCGTTGGGAGGTGCGATATGACGAGCCATTGCCGGTTGTGCGCGCTTGCGACGCTCGCAAATCTGTGTCTCGCTTTGTTGTTGGCCTCGCCTCTGTTGTGTTTTGCCGCACCCCAGGAGCCCGGGAACATGCCAGCAACCACACCGGGCTCCAGCAAGGAAGGCCCGTCAGGCGTTCAACTCAAAGTCGATGTTCCCCTCGTGCGCTTGGGTGTGCTGGTCACGGATGAGGACGGGAATGTACTCAGTGGTCTGAAATCCGGCAACTTCCGCGTCCTCGACAATGGAGCCGCCCGGACCATTGAAAGTTTTACGCCAACCGCTGCGCCGATCACGGTCGTGGTGCTGATGGAGTATTGCGCGGCATCGTACGGTTACTTTGCAGGCAGGTCTGCAGACTGGGCGAGTGGATTCCTTGATCATCTGGAAGCACAAGACTGGGTGGCGCTTGTCACCTATGACATGCAGGCAAAAGTGCGCGTCGACTTTACGCATAGGCGTTACGACGTGCGGGATGCGCTAAATGCACTGGGGGCGCCACAGTTCAGTGAAGCCAATCTCTACGACGCCTTGATGGACACGTTAGACAAGCTGCAGACGGTTCGCGGCAGAACATCGATTGTGCTTCTCTCGACGGGCGCGAACAGCTTCAGCAAATCTACCTTGGATGAAGTTCGCGCTCGGCTGCGAAACACCGACACAGTGATCTTCAGCATTGGATTGGCCGAGGCGGAATATGTGCGCTGGAGCGGCTCTGACGTCTCCTACATCCAAGGCAAGAACACGCTCAGCGCGTTTTCAAAGCAAACCGGAGGTCTCGCACTATTCCCGCGATTTGACGCAGAGTTGCCATCGATCTTCCGTAGTGTTGTCGGTTTCTTGCGCGGCGAATACACGCTGACCTTTCGACCGCCTAAGCAGAGCCGCGACGGCCTCTATCACCGCCTTAAGGTGGAGATTGTGGGACCCGACGGCAAGCCTTTGAAGGTCACCGATGACAAAGGTCGGCGACGGAAGATTGAGGTTTTTGCGCGTGAGGGATACACGGCTCCGCTCGACACAACGCCGTGAGGGCAACCGTGCTTCTCATTGCCCGTTGACAGTCAGTCGCAGCCAGAGAAAGGGGATTTTATGAGCGAATTCCTGCGCAAGTGTGTTGCTGCATGTCTCAGCTTTTTACTGGCGCTGCTGCCGGGTGCGCCCGCATCGGCAAAGCCCCAGGCAACCTCAGTTCCGGCCGGGACGACGTTGCCGATCCACCAGTATCTACAGAAGCCGTATGTTGATCTCTTCGAGCTTGCGCCCTCCCTCGCCTTCAGTGCCTCAGAAGTCGAAAGTGAGAGGCAGGCGTTGAAGAGCGGAGAGAGCAGCTGCCGCAACAAATTCAAAGAACACGCCAAGACTTATAGCAGGCAGTTGGAGACAGCAAGGAGCGAGCTGAAGAAGGGTGGCGCAAAGCTGGAAGATCAGAAGCGGCACATACTGCACTGCAGAATTCAGAATCTGGAGTTGCTTAAAAGCGAGTCTGACGTTCTTTCGGCACAGGCGATTCCAAACGCCTATGACAACCTGAACGCCAAGCTGGACCTGCTGCTCCAATGGCCTGAGCAGAGTCGCCTCGCTTTTGCGGAGATCGCAAGCGGCGCACAGAACCAGCGACGCTGGGCGGACGTGAAAGACATCGGCTTCAGGGATATCGCACCGGGCCAGCGGGACGACATCAAGCGCGGCCAGGAGGCTGTGGATCAACTCAAGCGCGCCGGAATGCTGCCGCCCGAAGTCGAGAACAAGACAATCCAGCAATATGTGAAGTCCGTCGCCGATCGAGTGGCGCAGCACTCTGACCTGAAGGTGCCGCTGCACGTGGCCGTGCTTCAGTCACGGGAAATTAATGCGTTCGCGCTGCCCGGCGGATATCTTTACATCGAACGCGGCCTGCTGGAAGCTGCAGATGACGAGGCACAGCTTGCCGGCGTGATTGCCCATGAGATTGCGCATGACACGGCCCGTCACAGCGCCAAGCTGATGAAGCGCGCCACCATCGCCAGCATCTTCTATCAGGCAGCTCAGATGGCTGCGATTCTGCTCACCGGAGGCATGGCCGGAATCGGGCTCTACTACGCCCTGCAGTATGGATACTACGGCCTTGGCCTGGTGCTGGATCTCAAATTACTGGGCATCACCCGCGATTATGAACTGGAAGCGGATCAGTTGGGGATTCAATACGCGTGGAATGCGGAATACGACACAACAGGTTTCATCCGTTTCTTTGACAAGATGGCAACGAAGGAAGGCTACGTGAACGGAGTGAGTTGGTTCCGCACTCACCCACCGTTCTATCAGAGAATGGTGGACGCACAGCGTGAGATCATGTTCCTTCCAAAGCAGAGCCTTCAGACTGTGCAGACATCAGAGTTTGAAGAGATGAAAAAGCAGTTGGCCCCGATTGCGCAGGAAGCCGAAAAGGAAGAGGTTGGCAAGCCCACCCTCCTCATGACAAAGGAAGAGGGCTGCACACCACCGAAGAAACTCGAATACAAGCCGGGACAGCCCATTGAGAATGTATGTGCAGCCCCCTTGCGCGATCCTACAGTGGATCAGGAGTAGAGAGGGACGCCGCCTGATCCGCAGCGGGCAGATACAAAAAAGAGCGCCATTGTTCTAGCCTCGCCAGTCGATCTTCACCGACTGATGAGGCAACGAACAATGGCGCAGCACTTGACTCCTGCGCGCTCAAGGCGCGTCAGTGCTAGGCATTAAAGTCCAGGCGCGGACAAATCAGGTAACGCAAGCTTCTGTTCAAGATCGTCAGCCTTCGCCTTTGCCGTTCCATAGTCAACAAAGTCGGAGATCGATTCGTGCGCCCGGGTCATCAGATCCAGGTTAGCTCGAACGAGGTCCTTGTAGGCTTTCATCTGAATCTGCGACTTGTTGTCATTCAAGTGTTCGATGGTGCTGGTTAGATGGGCCGCCATGTCCCTCAATAATGGATCGATCCCGTCAATGGCTTGCTGCTGCCAAGGTGAACCCTCGGCCCGCAAGCTGGTAAGTTTGTTGAAATCGCTGAGCAGGTCGTTTGCATGCTCTTTGATGAGATTCAGCTGCCTGGCATGAGATTCCCATGACATCGGCGATCTCGCATAGGCTTCCAGCGTTGCAGCATCGTCCTGGGCCAAAGCAGCATGTGATCTCACTTCCTGCAGCGTACTCATGATGGCTTCGGAATCCTTGACTTGCGCTGTTCCGAGCACGGGAATCGACAGGAGAAATACACAGAATGCCGCTCTCCTGGCAACGGTAATCATTGGATGTGTTTTCATGATTTCCTCCTTCTTGATTTGCTTTCGGCCCCTGTCTCTGGGCCCTACAACCTGGGGTTCTGCGTGGGGCTGATTGCGAACTGCGCCAGCGTAAAAAAGCAGCCGCGTAGAAGTGAAGTCTTAACCGTCCGCTATGCACGCCTACAGTAGCTCTCGCCCGGACCGAGACGACCGGACGAACCCTGCACTGCTCTCCTAATGCACGCGCGTTGCCAGTTGCATTCGGCTTAAAGCCTGTCGATGCTTCACGCCCTCGTCTTCCCTCGGCTGCACGTCAAGATTCTGGGACATCCGCGTAAGAACTTATCGACATCGGAGAGTATTTCCAGGCTGACAGAGCATCCTCAGGCCATAGAGCGCCGTCGGGCATTTCGTCACGGACGCAGCGAGGCAGTGCTCGACGACGCGGCAGGCGCTGGAGGATGCACAATCGCCGGCATGGCGAAGTCGCCGATCGACTTCACGGGCAGAATCATACGCAGAGAGTTCAGGATGGACAGCAGATCGATGAACTCCTGCAGAATGGCCCCTTCGATGGGAGCGAGCAGGCCTAGAGCGCCGGCTCCCATGCCGATCATGCTCAGCAGCATGCCGCCTAACGCACTGGTCACGGCGATGCGCCGCATGCGTGTACCGATGTGGATCAGTTCATCCACGCTGGCGAGGGATGACTGCAGAATGACCGCCCCTGCAGCCTCTGCGGTTATGTCGCTGTTGACACCAAGAGCGACGCCTACAGTCGCATTCATCATGGCAGGCGCGTCATTGATGCCGTCACCAAGATAGAGCGTCTTCTGCTTACGCGTGAGATCGCGGACGATGGCTACTTTTTCCTCGGGACTCTTGCCGCCATGGACGTTGGAGATGCCCATGCCCTGCGCGAACAGAGAAACTTCGGCCTGTCGATCACCGGAGAGCAGCACGATTTGTTCAATCCCGTGATGGGACTCGACATGGCTCAGAAACGACTTGCTTTCCCTGCGCGGCTGGTCGTGGAAGCGCATCACTCCGCCGAGTTGTCCGTTCACCAGTACTACACATTCAAGTCCTGGCTGCACCTCCGCAAGTTGGTGCTGCATCGATTCCTGAATCCGGCCCCGCCCAGTCAGCAGGATACTCAGCCCGTCAAGATCGCCCGCAAGCCCATGGCCCGGCGCTTCAGAAACTGTCCTAGGACTGATGAGAGGGATCCCCTCCTCTTCAGCAGCTTTAAGCACTGCGGAGCTGAGCGGATGCTTGGAGTATTTTTCCAGGCTGGCTGCCCACTGAATCAGGCTCCGCCTCGTCCATCGGCCGGAGGCAACCACCTCTTTGAGGCTCGGCTGACCGTAAGTCAGGGTCCCTGTCTTGTCCACAATCAATGTCGTGCAGGTGCCCAGCTTCTCCAGAATCGAGGGATCTTTGATGACGATGCCACGCCGCGCGGCGACGGAAACTGCGCCGATGATTGCGACAGGAATTGCGAGCAGCAGAGGACACGGAGTGGCAATAACCAGCACAGCAAGAAAGCGCACGGGATCACCCGAAAGCCCCCAGCTCAGCAATGCGATCGCAATGGCGGTGGGTGTGTACCATATGCCCAGCCGTTCGCCCAGGCGACGAATCCGTGGGCGATTTTCTTCCGATGCGTGCAATACCTCAACAATCTTTGCGTATCGCGAATCCTTGGCAACGCTCGTAGCCTCAATCGTCAGCGCAGAATCGCCATTGATCGATCCGGAGAGAACGGTTGCGCCTGGGGCCTTCGCGATCAGAAAAGGTTCCCCGGTGAGGTAAGACTCATCCATCGTTCCCAGCCCGGCCAGAACCACTCCATCCACAGGGCAAAGTTCATGCGGATGAATCGATAGCTTATCGCCTACGGCAACCACCTCGATGGAAACATCGGATTGGCGATCTTCCGATTCGATTCGATGGGCAATCTGCGGCATGCGGCGCGACAGCGCACGAAGCACCGTAGACGCGCGCCGTGTCGAAAATTCCTCCAGCGCCTTGCCGCCCGAGAGCATCAGGATCACGATGGCAGCAACCCAATACTGCCTGAGCACGATGGCGCTGACGACGGAAAGAATTGCCAGAATGTCAACGCTCAAGTTGCCCTTGGCGATCTGCGTGACGAGTTCCACACACAGCGGCAACCCCGTGACCACAATCGCACCCAGCAGCACCCTCTGCGCCAAACGGGGGTCGCCGAGCATGTAAGCGCCAACTCCAGCTGCAGCCATGCCAGCAAGAATGACAACCGCAACCAGCGTGTGGGAGGGAGATCGAGCCAGCGTACGGAGCTTTAAGAAATGGCCGTTCATTCGATCCAAACCATTCACGTCATGCCGACTTGCCTGCCGCCATGGGGTAAGCAAAACGCCGCACGGTACCTGGTTCCTTTGGGGGAATTCGGAGCGGCAACTTGCCCGGCCTGCAATCCACAAGCCGAGGTTCGAGGATCAGCCCATCGGCTGTCCAGCGCAGCAGCTTGAAAACGCGAGAACAAGAGGCGCAGAGCCACACGTATCTGGTTGGTACACAGAGAATCGGAAAGCCCCACTCACTCCGCGCGATGCGCTCCTCTGGAGGCACTTCGAGTTCCAGCATACGCATCGTCCCACCATGCATCTCCTGCATGACGGCACCGCATTTCGGATTGGCACAGTTCATTTCACTCCCCAAACAGTAGCGGCGATTTCTGGCTTCGGGCCGCTGGTCCCCTTTTGGCGCAGAGGTGCGCCCCGTCACAGGTGCCCGCCGAAGAAGCCCAACCACCTTTAGATTGGTCGCGAGGCGCATCGCCGGCCTCACGAAGACATAAAGGACTAAGCACACGATGGGCCATCCTTGCTTGCAACAATTGACGCAGCCACTGTGCAATCCGCGCGGCTCACCGGCCACGATGAGCAGTGTGTCAAAAGATTGCGACGCACGCGTCAAAAAACATGGCGATCCCAAACAGAATTTGCAGCTCGCTTGTGACCAAGTAGATCGGCTGATCCGATTTTGGCATCAACCATGGCCCAGGCGGACGTTACGGGCTTGACCATCTGGCCTTTTGCGGCCCCTACCAGAGTTCAACCAGGGCCATCAAGACGCGATGCGACGCGGCGCAGAGCTCACGCTGGCTTGCTCCGAAGGACCGCGCAGACCAGGCAATTCAGCACCAGTCCAGAGATACCGGCAAGGCTCGCCTTGCAGACCTGCCTGACCATGCTACACACTTGCATTGAGGTGGAATTCAATGCAATGCAGATTGCTCCCTCGCGTCGCGTGGAGCGCGTTCTTTTTTGTCGCAATCGTGCTTCCGTCGTGTGCCGCCGCACCCCCGCAACATAGCTTCGTTGTCTCTGGAAAGCAGTTTCTGCTCGATGGCAAGCCCTACCAGATCATCTCCGGTGAGATGCATTACACCCGCATTCCGCGCGCATACTGGCGTGATCGCCTGCGAAAGGCGCGCGCCATGGGCCTGAACACGGTTACGACCTACGTCTTCTGGAACGTTCATGAGCCGCGGCCGGGAGTCTACGACTTTGCAGGAGAGAACGATGTTGCGGAGTACATTCGAGAAGCACAGCAGGAGGGACTTCATGTGATCCTGCGCCCCGGTCCGTACGTTTGTGCGGAATGGGATCTCGGAGGCTACCCGTCCTGGCTTCTCAAGGATCGCAGCCTGGTCCTGCGCAGCAACGACCCGAAATACATCGCCGCCATGCAGACCTGGTTTGCCCGGCTTGGCAAAGAGATTGAGCCTCTGCTTCTGCGGAACGGCGGTCCCATCATCGCCGTCCAGGTTGAAAATGAATACGGATCCTTTGGAGATGACCATGCCTATATGCAAGCCGTGAAGGCTGCATTGGAAAAAAGCGGCATGGGCGCGGATGTCCTCTACACCGCCGATGGTCCTGACCTCATTGCGAAAGGGTCGCTCCCCGAGTTGCCTGCCGTCATCAACTTTGGCACCGGCGAGGCAGTGAAGAGCTTTGCTCTGCTCGAGTCGCAGAGACCGGATGGTCCAGACATGAGCGGCGAATATTGGGCGGGATGGTTTGACCATTGGGGCGAAAAGCATCATCGGACCGATGGAGCGCGCGAAGCGCAGGAACTCGAATGGATGCTGCAGCGCGGCTATTCCGTAAGCATGTACATGTTTCATGGCGGAACGAGCTTTGGCTGGATGAATGGGGCGAACAGCAACGGCAAGAACTACCAGCCGGACACAACCAGTTATGACTACGACGCGCCCCTCGATGAGCAGGGCACGCCCAGGCAGAAGTACTTTGCCTTTCGCGACGTTATTGCGCGTGTCACCGGCCAGCGTCCGCCGGCATTGCTACCGCCAATTCCGCTTGCCGCATTTCCGATCAGCCCGCCGGTGGAAACCGCGTCGTTGTGGCGCAATCTGCCCGAACCTGTCGAGTCCAGCACCCTGCTGACCATGGAAGACATGAACCAGTCCTACGGCTATGTACTCTATCGCACCCGCATGGAAAAAGGCGACGGGGGAGAACTGGTCCTGGATGGCCTGCACGATTATGCGCAGATCTATGTTGACCGTGTCCTTATCGGCACATTGGATCGCAGGCTCAACACTTCGAGCCTTATGCTGCCGATCCTGCAACAATCCGGCACTCTCGACATACTGGTCGAAAACAGCGGGCGCGTGAACTTCACGCGCGTACTCCGCAGCGAACGAAAGGGACTCACCGGACGCGTCACCATCGCCGGGAAGGAACCCGCGCACTGGAAAATTTATTCTCTCCCCATGGACCACGTCGACAAGCTGCACTTTCTCCTCGAGCCCTGCACGGGGCCGTGCTTCTATCGCACGCAGATGAGCGTCGATATCCCGGCCGATACTTATCTCGATACTCGCAGCCTTCACAAAGGAGAGATGTGGCTCAACGCGCGCTCCCTTGGCCGGTTCTGGTCGATCGGTCCGCAATACGCGCTGTACGCACCGGGGCCCTGGCTGCATCAGGGACCGAACACAATCATCTACTTTGACCTGATGGGCGTCTCAACTGATCAAGTCAAAAGCGTGAAAGGCCCCATCCTTACCGGTTCCACCGAACAACTGAATTGAGATGCAGGTTAACCAACCAAATCCCGGTATGTCCGCTTGCTACTTACGCCTTCGAAGAAGACACGTTCGTTGGCGCCCTTTTGTAAGTAGTACCGGTTCGGTCGAGGGGACATTCGTTGCACCGAAAAGCCGTGGCCCTCAGACGCTTTGTCCCAGCCCTGGCGCAATAGGCTCACCAGTTCGCGAGACAGGGGATGTCCTCTTTTCGCGATGTCGGCCGCAGGAAGCTTAATCGAAGACTGAATGTAGATGCTCCCATCCAGAAAAGCGGCCACTTCGTCGGCTGGCGCGAATGTGACGAAGCTCAGGTCTGTAGCTTTGACCGCGGGCCAAGGTAGGCCAGAGACATCGAACTCCAATTTCCCCGAGGTCCGGCGGGAAATGTTGTGACACCAGAGTGTTTCAGGTAGCGAGGCTATTCGATACCAGTTGGAAATCTCTGTCTCCGGCACGTCTGAGACACCGTGTTCAGCGCTGAATTCAGCCTGCGAGCTCCACCAGGTCGAAACGGCTTGGGGGTTGAAGTTCGAATGCTTCGGAACGCCGTCCTCCTCCAATTTCTTCAATAACTGGTGCAAGCCGGCGGCCCACGAAGAATTGAAAGAGACGTGATTCAGACGCTGTATCTCGATATCGACATCCGAATAAGGCAAATCATCGATCTTGAGGGCGATGATGAAGTCTCGAATCTGACTCTTGAGCTTGGAAGCTACGCCCTTAGCACAGGCCAGTTCCTGCAATGTCCCGTCTTTTGTATTGGAACTCCGCGAAAGAACAAACAGGAAACGAATGGAGTCTTCCCGGATTGCCTCTTGGATGTCCTTCCAGAAGTCTTCGCCCCCGAGCGGTTTTGTCAGGTCGCACCAGACGGGATAGCCCTCGTTCGCCAACTGAAGTGCCAGCCAACGAGCGAAACTGTTGTCTTCTGGAGTTGCATGGCTCAAGAACAACATCCGCCGCGTGTCCGTCGATGTGCCATTGGCCATCAGAAATCCCTCATGAATAAAGGCTAAAGCATCTCCTGTTGATATCTGGCTACAGAACAACTGCCTCGCGAAATACCGTCTCCTTCTGGTTACGTGGGTTCAGCAGGGACCTTTTTTGTAGCGAGGAGAATCCTTCCTGTCTTCATCCGGCTTCGCGCCTTCCGTTACCCTCCTCAACGGCCCTTTCCCGCCCGCAACGCCCACCTAGATAGTTGGCGTGCTTTTCGCACTCTATAAAGAAGTCACGCCTCGCTAAGCAGTTCTGCCCCAACCGCGCGACGCGAGGGGCTTGTCGAACACAGAAATCGGAGAGCTCGCCTTTCAAATCTGACGTGGAACCGTGTCGTAAGTCTGCAGGCAGTACAGGATATCGGCGACCATCGGGTCTTCGAGGATCGGAACCCTCGGTCTCGTGGATGGAAAGAATGATCCCATCCCTCCCGGAGACGGCTTGTCGTTGTCGCCATAGTAATACGCCAAGTTGGTGATGAACACGGCGCTCTCAGGAGTTGATTCCGTCGCTGCACTCCAAATCTCCAACAAGCGATCCCGAATCTCCTTCATCCACGAGACGGTGTCCACGGGAATGTCCGAGTACGATGGCAGTCCCTTCTCAGGGCTATCCGGGACGTTGGCGTCAATGAAAATCAGGAACGGCAGTTGGCCCTCGGGCGCTTGCTGTACCGCTTTATCGTAGAGATCGAAGACGTCGCCTTTCAGGTGGGTCTCACGACTGAACGTGCCGATGTAATTCATGGCACCTGGTCGCTGGCGGCTCTTAGTTTCGACACCGACTTTCTTGCCAGTGCGCCTGTGGGTCGCAATAAATTCTGGATGTTTCCCAGGCGCAGCGTCGTCGTCAATCCATTCAATCTCGAAGCCCGCCCGCGCGAATACGGCGGCTACGAGTACCTCGTAACGTGCGCCCTGGAACGCGCGAAAGTCCTTCAGCCTCGCGATGAGCGTTTCGGGCAGCCGATGAAACAACTGCAACCAGTAAAGATCGTAGGCAAAACACTGGTAGGCCTTGGCCGGTCCGGTCAGAGTGTGGCCCGCGCTGACACCGTCGTCTGCGTCTCCCGGCCTGCGAAGCAGCTCAAGCATTGCCGTGCGCCACTTCAAAATCGCGTTCTGATTCTTGAGCGGAAGGAGAAGTTGCTGTTCAAACCAATCCTTGCCGAGAGTACTCACTACGAGCGCATCGAGGAACTCATGAAACGTCTCGTGCTGCGGATAGTGCCAGAGGTGGTTCCAGACGAAGCGAAACCTGGTATCACCTTGGACCATGCCGTCGGCGCCCCCGCTACCAGCTTTGGCGCGGTTCCTCGCAGCATCTCGTTCCCAGGGGCGTGAATGCCTTTGTCCCTGCAGCACTCTCCGTAGGATTTCCCGTGAAGACCGCACGGACAAGGCTTCGCGGGATCAAACGGGGGAATCGGCGGCGTCGCGAGAGTCCCGCCTGTGAGCGGGTAGAGACGGAGAATAAAGGCGAGGTCGCAACCAAACCGTTCGCGTACTGGAGGCCCCTGAAGGATGTTTTCGATTACACCCTCAGTTCCCGTATTCCGATTGCGCCCCGGCATCACGTCCCCAACTTCCCAGACCGTGTCGCGCGGGCAGTTGTCCTCGCCAGAGAAGATCAGTTCATGTAGTCGATGGGAACCGCTCCGCCGAAAAGCGGGCTGTTGTTCGGGTTGGTTATCCAGTAATCTCCGGGGTCTCCGAAGCAGGTGTGCAGGGCCTTGTATATGCCGACCACAAGAGAAATGCGCGTCATCGTGTCGTGGCCGAGAACGCGCTTGTCGGCGCTGCGTCTCCACGAATGTAGCGTGGACCGGGCGATCCCGCCGAGCAGACCTCGCATCTGATCGTCGTCGAGGCGCCACTCCTGGTCGAAGAAGCCGTGGAGTGCGGTCGGGGACAGGGCGCGGCGAGTCTCCGGTTTCGAAAGATCGACCGCCTTGTCTGCGGTCGCGCATTTGATCATCTGGCGCTCACGTACGGGTTTGCTGGTAGGCGCGCTGACCTGCCCGCGAATACGGTAGCTATTCGGTGTGGGGCCGATGTTGTTCTTTTTCAAGCCGCCCCTCCCAAGTGTGATGAGGCCATTATCGCGGATATGGGTTGGGAGGCGAGCCGCGATGTCCACGATTAGTCCCCGAAAGCGGCCATGTCGCCAATCAATGACGCTGCCGGCGGGCGAGCTCTCAATTTGGGCACGGGCCTAGTTAACCGCCCACTCTTACCTTTGCTGAAATCGTCCTGTTTGGCCTGAGAGGACCGATGAGGGGCCACCGAGGCCAATTCGTCACGAATCAATCACGCTGCTAGGCACCCGATCCACCATCAATCCAGCACCGACGCGAGCCATTGGGGAGTCGGCTTTTGCGAACGAACCGGTTGCCCGTTCGCGTAGACGGTAACCAGCCGGAAGGGGTGACGCAAGTCGTCATTATCAAACACCCAAACGTGGGGTAGTTCGCGCAATGCGCTTCTGAGATTCGCCAATATCCGTGGATACCTGGTCTGCAGCTTGTCCGTGGGTACGTCATGGCCGCCCTGCGAGACTCGCATTGCTACTCGCTGCTCGGAGGTTGCAGGGCCGGAAATGCCGATGAAGCAAAGAATGACCGTGTATCCTGCCGCAGCGGCGTCCTTGAGGAATGCCAACTTGTCGCCGGCAGGATCGGAGAAGACCGTCTCGAAGACGAAACTCTCCCTTTGCTTTACGAGCTCACGCCGGAGCGAATCTGCCACTTTTGCGGCTTCATACGGGCCAATTCTCAGTTCACGGGACAGCACATCGGCGTTGACAAAGCGCAGGCCCGCTTCCTCAAGATGAGCGCGGTAGAAGGTCGATTTGCCTGCGCCATTGGGTCCGGCAAGGGCCACAATGACCGGACGGCGATCCAGCGGGAGATCCACTACTTTGCAGCCGTCCTCTTTGCCGATCTAATCGGTTGAAATTGTCGCTTGATGAATCGGCCGATAGTGCGGCGGCCGTCCGCATCAATACGAACCAGCAAGCCGGCAATATCTGGGTGCGCTTCGTAATGGGGAAACGGCTGGCTTTCGAGGTAGGCCTTCAGCCGTTTACGCCCCTTCGTGCTGTCCGCCGAATTGAGGCATTCCGACAAGGGGCGCGCCGCTGCCTTGCGACATAGCGTCAGAGCCTGGTCGCCCTGGAGAAGCGGTTCGATGGACCGGCCGAGCCGTGCCCAGAATTCGACCTGGCCGGCAATGGAGCGCTCAACGATCTTGCCCGTTATGCGGGCGTCGAGGACAAGAGCATCCGAGAGCTTGACTGGCTGACTCATGTATGAATGGTAGCATAATGCTACTTCTTGTCAATATCGACTTATCGGAGTTCTCGGTGGCGCCATCTCGGCCGTTCCGTCGGTATTGGCCGGTTGACCGCCAATGCTTACCTTTGCCAAGGTTTACCAGCCGGGCACGCTGGGGACCAGGTGCCGCCAATTCGCAGGACACTTGCCGACTTGGGGAGCTATCTGCTTCCGTGGGTGTCTCAGTGGATTGCTTGTTCAAAGGATCTCCTTCGTCCAGGCGGCTTCGTTTTCATCGACAAGTGCAAGCCACGGGGTACGATCCACAGCATTCCGCGCGACCCTCGGGCCGGACAGTTTCGTCGGCTATGGTGGACCTGTTCAGACCAAACGATGAAATCAAATAGACTGCTGAGCTTGTGCGGCCCGAGATCGACACGGTCATCCTCACCGCAAATGTGCTTGAGGGGAAATACCATGCTGGCCGGTCCTGGCCGAATATCAGGCCCGAAACTCCATCGACGATCGGAGCCTCCCCCCACTACGATGTAAGCGTCGAGGCAAAATGTTCGCGCCGTTCGTGCCACAAACCGAATCTGAGGCCGTCAAGAAGCTCAAAGCTGCCCTGCGTTTGGACACCACCCCAATCAAAGTGCGGTGTGTTCCAGAGCCGGGGGCGAAGGTGCGGAACTGCTTTGAGATTGTTGATGCGCGGGTGCGGGGCAGGGGCGGTCAGATGCGGATCGGTTGGACGGTCTGGCAGCACGGCAACATTTTCATCGAAGGCGAATTTCACGCTGTGCACGACCCTGGCGAAGGGCAACCATGGATCGACTACACACCGAGGGAAATGCGCTTCGGAGAAATACTCTTCATCCCTGATCCCACGGCGACATACGATCTGCAGTCCACCGACCTCATCGACAACTGCCGCGTTCCTCTCCAGCCTGATCCGAGAATTCAACAGGCTCTCGACTATTTTTCAGAAAAGACGAGATTGATGAACAACATTCCGGGAGTCAATGTGGCCATGCCGCCAAATGTGGTGTTCAAAATTCAGGCTTGCGTGGAGGAGGCATCCCGGCTC
This sequence comes from Acidobacteriota bacterium, assembly GCA_021805025.1. Lineage (GTDB taxonomy): Bacteria > Acidobacteriota > Terriglobia > Terriglobales > Acidobacteriaceae > Telmatobacter. The sequence goes on along the minus strand of JAJZGF010000027.1, from coordinate 245 downwards.
CTCAGCCACGTGGACCGAGCCCAGCAGCCGAGGACTCCCCCCAAGGTAGGCAGGAATGATCCGTGCCCCTGTGGTAGCGGTAGGAAGTACAAGCGATGTCACGGCGCGTAAGATCCGCCACTTATACGCCTCAGGCTCGGAGCCTCCTCAGAGCCTGTTTACGATCTATGGTCCTGTTGCGGCGAGGGTATCCGGAGAGCCATATGCGTCCGCATTTCCGGTGCGGTAATCGAGGAGGATGGAGC
>JAJZGF010000160.1 GCA_021805025.1 Acidobacteriota bacterium | reverse complement strand
GCCGCTGAAGAATCCAATTTTGGGGGGTGAGATAGTTGCTGAACACCCTGAGGAATCGAACCGGAGGCTGCTCCTTGTCGTCTTTCAAATGCACACGGTGAGTCGATATCTGTTCCTTTAGTCTGGCAAAACTGCCCAGTCGCTGGGTCCATACCACCAGCCAACTGCCAATGTATCCGCCGCCTGAGACAGTGGAGAGGTAATCGATGCGGCAGAGCAGCTTCAAGTCTGCCAGTGCCTGCAGAACTCCCAGATTAAAGGTTGCGCTGCGAATCCCTCCGCCCGAGAAGGCCAGCCCAACAAAATTTGCCTCGTGTGCCTTCTCAATCACGTGTACCCAGTCAGGGTCGTGCATCCCCAAATCTGACACTTCCCCGTTTTCCGGCACTCCTTCGGCAACAGAACGGGTTGGAGCAGCGGCTCTTGGTCGCATGGAACCGGGATTGAAGTTCGCAAGCCGTCTGTTGCGAACCACCATGATCTCTCTATGCTCTTGCCTGAGCACGTCGCCGAGTGCAACGGGAGGATGCGCCTTGTCGGTCACGGCATTCCTCTTTTCTGGCAAAGGGAAGTCTTGAACCACGAGAAGTCTCTCGGAAAATGCAACCCATCCGCCACGCAAGCGTCGTCAATGGCCAACATAATACGCGACAACTCTGTCTCCGGGAATCGCAATCTCAACCTGCGCCGTGGCGCTGAGGGCAATCTCGGCAGCCCGGATCTGCAGATCCGTGGAATCAGCAATATGAGGAAGCCTGCCAAAACGATCCGGAAATCAAGGACCAAACAATCCCATTCGCCAATGGTTCCCCTTGAAATTGGATGTTCGACAGTTACCTTTTCATGAACATTTCCGCACGGCTTCGCCGCAGAGGACGCAATTTGCGCCTCTGAGTAATTTCCTGACGCCTGATACTGCGTCGGGCTGCAGCACAGCGTTCTACAAAGTGGCGGAATTGATTGAATTCAGCAGCGAGAGCGTAGGATCTCTGGTCTCATCGACGCAGGCCCGATCTACCGCTCCAAGGCCTTTCCATCCTGGACCTGGGCCGCGACGGGCAAAGGCATTGGAAGTCGCACCATCGCACGAGCGCCATCGCCGTCCCTGCGATTGAGAAGGTGAATTTCCCCACCGTGGGCGCGTGCAATCTGCTGCGCCAATGCCAGGCCGACCCCGCTGCCAGCGGGCTTGGTTGTGTAGAACGGAACGAAGAGATTTTCAGGGTTCACAATGCCGAGGCCGCAGTCTTCTATGGTGACGAGCAGGTTCGACTCTGCAATTCGCCACTCGATGCGAACTGGCTTTGCGCCATTGGCCAGGGAGGCGTCTGCCGCGTTAGTCAGAAGGTTGATGAACATCTGCTCCAACTGGTCCGGGTCGGCCACCAGACTGAGGCTGGGCCCGGGAGAAAGAAGCACCTCCACGCGTTGTTCTATCAGAGCGACCCTCTCCAGCAGCGGCTTCACCAGCACCGGTGTAAGTGTAGGAGTCGGCAACTGAGCCAGCACGCGGTATGACTGCACAAAGCGATGGAGAGCGTCCGCACGGCTCTCAACCACTCCAAGGCCGCGGCGGAAATCGCGTAACGCAGCCTCATCGCCTTCCACCTGGTCAATGCGCGCGAGCAGGCTGCCAGCGATGGACTTGATCGGTGCAAGCGAGTTGGAAAGCTCGTGGCCCAGGACGCGGATGAGGCGCTTCCATGCGGCCTGCTCCTCTTCTCGAAGCGGCTGGCTTACGTCGGACAGCAAAAGCAGGGTATGGGGTGCACCATCCTGGCGGAAGGCGGCCTTGCGCAACAGCCAGCGATTGGGTCTGATGCCGAAGGAGTGCATGCTACCGTCGGGCGCCGCAAGCAGGTTGTCGAGGTCGAGCTCGCGAGCGGTGCGGCCAAAGCAGCGAGCGTGGGGCAGGCCCAGCAGTTGCGCTCCGGCATCGTTCACCAGTTGAAGCACATTGTCGCGATTGAAAGCGAAGATCGGCGACTGCATCACTTCAAGAACGCGAGCCAGCAGAGCGGTGGCCTCAAGAGACCGCACGCGCTGCTTCTGGAGCAGATCGGCAAGTGCGTTGACCTCCGCTGCAAGCTCACCCAGAGCATCGCCGGAGCCCGCGCCCCGAGCGCGGAAGGAGTAATCGCCCTCACGCAGAGAGGATACGACATTTGAGAGCGTCTGGAGGGGCCGGATAAAACCCTCAATCAGCGATGAGGCCATAAGAGCGAGGTACAAAAGCAGGCAGGCCGCGAGCAGTATGGCGGATGCACCAGAGAACGAATGCTGCAAGACAAGAATCGCTCCGAAGATAAATGCAGGTAGCGAGAGGAGCAGGCAGTAGAGCCATGCCCGGCGAACCACGGAGCGTTTGCGCCCGTGTGAGCGTCGCGTCAGTCCTTCGCTTTCATAGGCCATATTTTTCGATGCGACGATAGAGAGCCGCACGGCTCAGGCCGAGTGCTTCAGCCGCTTGCGAGATGTTGTTTTCGCAGCGGCGCAGTACCTTGCGTATGAGCATGGCTTCGACTTCGTCGATACTCATATTCTCAATGGACTGGGCCGATGACCGCGAAAAAGCGATGGCAAGGTTGGATGGCTCGATCTCTTCACCGCGGCAGAGGAGCACAGCGCGCTCCACCGCGTGTTCCAGCTCGCGCACGTTGCCCGGCCATGGATATTGCATCATCTGCTGCATAGCTGCCGGTGAAAAGCCTGTCACTTGCTTACGATAGCGGGAACAGTTGCGAGTGAGAAAGTGCGTGGCCAGCAACGGAATGTCTTCGCGCCGGTCACGCAATGCCGGTAAATGAATCTCGACCGTGTTGATGCGGAAGAGCAAATCTTCACGAAGCTTTCCACTCTTCGCCTCTTCGTGAAGATCAGCATTTGTGGCGGAAAGTACGCGCACGTTAACACGACGTGTCTGCGAGGAGCCCACGCGCTCGAGTTCGCCGGTCTCAAGCACGCGCAGGAGCTTGGCCTGCTGACGCAGCGGCACATTGGCAATCTCATCAAGAAAGAGCGTGCCGCCGTTGGCCAGCTCAAATCTACCCACGCGATCACTGCGCGCGTCTGTGAATGCGCCTTTGACATGGCCGAAGATTTCACTTTCGAACGTTCCTTCGGGCAGGCCCCCGGCATTCACGGCTACAAGAGGCATACGGGAGCGCCGCGAGGCGGCATGAAGCAACTTGGCAACGATCTCCTTACCCGTGCCGTGCTCGCCCGTGATCAGCACATTGGCATCTGAAGGCCCCACCTGGGCAATGAGTTCAAGCACAGGCTGCATCGACGGCGCGCTGGCCACAAACTCCGGCATGCCTTCGCCGCGGAGGATGCGGTTCTCGATCTCCAGTTGCCGCGCGTGGCGGAGAGCATGATGTAAATCGGCATGCACGCGCACAAGGCTGATGAGCCGCTCGTTTTCCCAGGGCTTCTGGATGAAGTCCCGCGCGCCGCGTTTGATGCTCTCCACCGCAAGGTCGATGTTCCCCCACGCAGTCATCACGATGACCGGTAGCCGCGCATCCATCTCCTGAATACGCGCCAGCAGATCCAGGCCCTCCTGCCCGCTGGTGGTGTCGCGGGTGTAGTTCAGGTCGATCAGGAGCACGTCGTAGTCGGTCTGCCCCAGCGCATCTAGAGCAAGTTGCGGCGAACGCACGCAGTCCACGACGATTCCCTGCGGCTGCAACAGTAGCTCCACGGCCTCGAGGATATGCGGTTGATCGTCGGCGACCAGAACCCGGATTTTCTCTTGCTTACTGGAGATGGCCTGCCTCCACTGTGCCGGATTTGGCATCGGCGATTGAGATTCCATAATCTTCAAGCATTGAGCCGGTTGCGCGACGTACTTCAATGCGTGCCTTCTCGTATGCAGTTTCGGCCGTCACAAGTGCTGACTCCGCAAGTGCCAGATCGTGCTCGGCCCCGAGCGTCTGCTGGTTCGATCCTGCTCCCAACTTTTGCTCCTTCTGCATGATAGTCATTGTGCGCTGGGCCAAGTCCCGCGCTTTTCGCGCGGCCTCCACGCGGCTCGCACCCTGTTCCAATGCATACCGCGCATTGCGCACTTCGATTCGAATGCGCTTCTTCAACTCCTCAAAGTACACCTGAGACTGGCGGTACTCCAGCTCTGTCCGAGATTGGTCGGCCTTGGCAATCCGGTTGCGCAGCGGAATATTCAACTGCAAGCCCACCTGATACTCCGGCGCGTCGTTGTTAAACGCGCTCTGCAGGGCTCCTCCATAATTTCCAGGAAGTGTGGTGCTGATCGACTTGTCATAGTAGTTGGAATTCAGATTGCCGGCAGTGCCAGTGCCAGTATAGAAGCCATACGCGGTGAGCTGCGGCAGCAAAGCGTTGCGCGCGGTCTTGCGACTCAGTTCGCGGTTCTGCAAGTCCAGACTCGACTCCTGCAGTTCCGTACGCTGCTCCAGAGCCGCCGCGATCATATCCTGAACGGACTCAGAGATTTGCTGCATCTGCGTGCTTATGCGATCGGTCGGAACGACCGGCATCTCCTCAAGCACCGGATCGTCGAGCGTACGCGTAATCGCATTCTTCATCAGAAGTTCCTGCAGCTCCAGATTGGTGCGGGCCACGGTCAGATCCTGCTCGCGCGTCGCAACCTCACCCTCGGCCTTCAGCACATCCATCTCCGGAATCGCCTGCAGCGCTAGCTGCTTGCGCGCCGTGTTGAGCGTCTCCGTCGCGAAGGCCACTGAGCGCTCTCCCACCTGTTCCGTATCGTACGCGTTGACCAGGTCCCAATACATATCGCAAATCTGCGTCACGGTGGCGATCACCTGGGCACGAAAGGCGATGTCTGAGATCTTCTGATTGGTGCGGGCGATGCGCAAAAAGCGCAGGTTCGGTCCCAGCCCAAAGCCGGCAAGTAATTGCTGCTGGGCCAGGAAGCGGATTTTGGTGAACAACTCCGGGCTGAAGTAGTCGTAAATGCCGTTAGATGTTTGCCGATAATTGCTCCAGTCAACCTCCAAGCTGCTTCCCGTGGGAAAGGCTTGCAGGTAGCTGACGTTGGCCTGCTCGGAGTTCACCTTCCAGACCGAGACTCCCTCTACCTGAAAGTTGGAGAGCTGCTGCGCTTGATGATCGTCGAGTATCTGCGCGGTGATGACCGGATCGAAACCAGAAACCGCAGTGCCCGTGCCCAGCGTGGAGGACACAATGCCGGAAGCGCCCGCTCCGGCGCCGCCTGCACCGCCCGTGGTGCCGCCGGCGCCCCCGCCCGCGCTGCTTGTGCCAAATCCACCCTGGCCTCCGCCGGGAGTCCCTGAAACCACGCCGGTGTTGACGCCGCGCACAAGGCCTCCTGCCTGCGTACGCAGAACATCGGTCTGCGCAATCGGCAGATTGTAGCGTGCAATCACCATGTCGAGGTTGTTTTCGAGGGCCAGGTCGATTGCGTCCTGCAGCGAGAGATAGAGCTTACCCTCGCGCACCAGAGAATCGAGGCGCGCAGAGTTCGCCATGTTGGGCGGTGGAACTGCCTTTCCACGATAGGCGTCCATGGGGTTCCGCGATGAACGCACCAGTTGATCGAAGGGAATGGAGCTTTGCGCGGCTCTAGCGGAAGTGGTCACTGGAGGAGGCGTCTGCACGGAGTTGGTGGATGCTGGCTCCACCGCAAGGGCCATATTCACCTGCAGGAGGAGGATTGCGGCAATGGCTTGCATCGGCGAGCGTGGAGTCGGCTTCCCAATCGAAGGATGCGCCTGAAAGCATTTCACTTGGTCCCGACCTCCTGCGTGTTGATGTGCAGTGATTCATCGCGCGTGAGCCAACCATCGCGCAGCTCTAGAATGCGTGATCCGTAACGCGCATTCTCTTCAGAGTGCGTCACCTGGACGATGGTGGCGCCGGCGCGATTGAGTTCGCGGAAGAGTTCCATGATCTCGCGCGCTTGCGTGGAGTGCAGATTGCCTGTGGGCTCATCGGCCAGCAGCAGAGCCGGCGCATGCACCACCGCGCGTGCAATGCCTACAAGCTGCTGTTGGCCCCCGGAGAGTTGATTGGGAAACAAGTCCTTCTTTGCGACGATCCGGAAGCGGTCGAGGATGTCCGCCACCATGCCAGCGCGCTCTCTCGATGGCAGGTTCTTGTACGAGAGCGGCAGGTCGATATTCTCAGCGACCGTGAGATCGTCGAGCAGGTGATAGCTCTGGAAGACCATACCAATGCGCTGGCGCGCCAGGTCGGCGCGCTGTTTGCGATTGAGCGTGTGCACCGGCGTCTCCCCGAACCAGTACTCGCCGAGCCAACTGTCGTCCAGCAAGGCGAGCACGTTCAGGAGCGATGATTTTCCTGCTCCCGACGGTCCCATCACGGTGATGAATTCGCCCTCGCGAATCGTGAGCCCAATGCGGCGCAGCACCCACGTCTCCGTGTGGCCGGTCTTGTAACTGCGTTCTACATTCTTCAGTTCGATCATGGTTGCGAATGACTCCAATCCGCCTGCCGATCGCTCGCGGCAGATTATTCGTTTCTTATCGCCTGCATTGGGTCGACAGTCGCGGCGCGACGCGCCGGTAGCAGGCAGGCGGCGGTTCCCACAGTCACGAGCAGGCTGACAGCGCCGGCGATCACCGCTGGGTTGTAGGGGCTTACCTCAAACAACAGGCTTCCGACAACTCGCGCGAAGGCTAAGGCGACGCCAACACCGGCGGCTGCGCCGACCAGAACCGGCAGCAGACCATCGCGCAGTACCATGCCGTAGATTTTGACCTGCATTGCGCCCAGCGCCATGCGCAAGCCGATCTCGCGCTCGCGCTGGATAACGGAGTACGTGACGACGCCGTAGACGCCCAGCCCGCCGAGAAGCAACGCGCTGACTGAGAACAATAACAGGAGATCCATCTCAAAGCGGCGGTTGGCCACCGAGTCCGCGACGACGCCTCCCAGACTGCGAACCACCGGTACCGACACATCGGAGTTCACGCTCCAGACAGCCTTGCGGATGGCGTCCGCCATCATGGATGGATCCTGGCGCGTACGAATGACCAACCCGGACGCGTTTTCGCAACGATACCAGTACGGCGTATACACCATCATCGGGTCATCGTGCGCGAGCGAGATGGTTCGCGCGTCCCTCACTACGCCGATCACGGTAAAAGGCGCCTCAGTTTGACCGGCACGGCTGAATTGGCGGCCAAGGGGATTCATGCCCGGCCAGAGTGTGCGGGCCGTCAGCTCCGAGAGAAGAGCGTAGTGTTTGCCTTCGTCGCTTGCGTTTAAGTAGCGTCCGGAGATCAGGGGCACATGAATCGCTTCCAGATAGCCAGGACTGATCGAGCGGAAATGCTCGGTGGGAAGCTGCATGAATGGCCGGATATCGCCGGGAACGCGGATCATATCGATCCATGTGTCTCCCGCCAGGGGCAATTGGCTTGTCAGACCCGCATCTTCCACGCCGGGCAGCCGGCGCAGCCGTTCAAGAACCTCTTTGTAGAATGCGGCCCGTGGTTGGAGATTGGAATACGATTGGCTGGGCAAATCAACGGAGGCGGTGATGACGCGATCCGCGTCGAAGCCGCGGTCGATGCGCATCAGCTTGGCCAGGCTCGCAGTGAGGAGCCCGGTCGTCAGCACCAGCGCAACGCTCACGGCGACCTCCACGGCAACAAGCGCGCTGCGCAGGCGCTTGCTGCCGCGCGATTCACTGGCCAGCCGCGACTCGCCGCGCAAGACATCGTGGGGCTGCGTCCGGGAGCCGACCCAGGCAGGGGCTGCGCCGGCAATCAGAGTTGCGGCAGTAGCAAGAAGGAGGGCGCAGGCAGCGCCTGCCCAATCCAGATGCAGCGCCCCCCGGAAATCAAGTGCCGGTGGAAGATAGCGCTGCATTGCGGGCACGAGGATTGCCGCCAGCGAAATCCCGAGCACGCCGCCAAACGCCGCAAGCATGGTCGTCTCGCGCATTGTCATGCGGAGCAGCTCGGTGCGGCTTGCCCCAAGGGCCGCGGCCACGGCCATATGCTGCCGGCGGCCGGTCGCGCGCGCCAGAAGAAGGTTCGCAATGTTGATACAGCCGACCAGAAGCAGTCCGGCGACAGCGGCGAGCAGGATCAGCAGGGGCGTCCGATTGTCTCCGACCAACGCTTGCTGGAAGGGCGTGAGCACGGCGGAGAGCGTGCCCCTCTCATCGGATGCGAGCCCTGCCGAGATCGTGTGCTGCAGCGCGTCGATCTCCCCATTCGCCTGAGCTACGGAAACTCCCGGCTTGAGGCGGGCGAGTCCGAAGTAGTTGAAGTCACCCATGGCCTCGGCCAACTGGTCCTTTGAGAAGGCGAAGGGCACCAGCGCTGCGACGGGAT
>JAJZGF010000026.1 GCA_021805025.1 Acidobacteriota bacterium | reverse complement strand
TCATCGAGACCCGGCTCGCGCAGCACTACAGGGGGGCTCACCGGGTCGATTGCATCCTGACCGGCAAGCGTGCGAAACAGAAGCTTCACATCTTCGATCGTTCGTGCCATCGGCCCAATTGCGCCAAGCACAGAGAAGGGCCCCACGCACGGTGGCAGATGCCCTCGCGCAGGAATCCGGCCCGGCGTCGGCTTCAGTGAGCAGATCCCAGTGAAGTGCGCGGGCACACGCACCGAGCCGCCGCTATCCGAGCCCAGTCCCGCAGCCGACATCCCCGCCGCAATCGCCGCCGCCTCGCCGCCGCTTGACCCGCCCGGCGTGCGCTCCAGATCCCATGGGTTTGCCGTGCGCCCATGCAGCAGGTTCGCCGTCTCATAGGCCATCAGAAACTCCGGGCAATTGGTCGTGCCCAGAATCAGTGCGCCGGCTGCGCGCAGCCGACCGACCACGACTGCATCCTCGCGCGGAATCTCGTCTTGATGAAGCAGGCTGCCGATCTCGCAGCGATACCCCGCCGTGGCAATGGACGACTTCACCGTCACCGGGAGTCCAAACAGCGCACCGCGCGCGCCGCGCATCTCATTCATCTGCCGCGCCTGCACCCGCACGCGATTCGCGTCGAAGTCCACCAGCGCATTCAGTTTCGGGTTCAACCGCTCGATCTGGTGGATGTGCGCCTCGGCAAGTTCTACGACCGAGATCGCACCCGTGCGCAATAACTCCAGTTGCCGCACCGCCGGTTGCAACACAACATCATTCATGGCTTGTCTGCCGCACTCGGCGCTGCCGGCGCATCATCCTTCGGCGTCGACGGCAGCCACTGGTAATCGAATCGATACGACCGCACTGGCTCACCCGTATCGAAGCGATCGTTCCAGTCCAGTTGATAGTTCAGCGCGTCCGTATCGTCCGGAAATTTCTCGCTCGCCGGGTATGGATAGGCACTCATCGTATGGAAGGGCAGTTGCGAAACCGTAAAGGGCGACGCATCCCACCAGTCCATGTCCTTCACATATCCATTGGCATAGAAGAGGTAGTCGCGCTTCCAGTGAGCCGGCAGCGCGGGCAGTTTCGTCCCGTCAAATTCTGCCGCGATCTCCTCACCGCTGCCGAAGATGGCATAGCGGTCATCGATACCCTTCACCAGTTCTGTCACGTCGCCCAGATGCGTATAGCTGCCGCGTTGATGCTGGAATGGCCCCGTGAGGCTCACCCGATTGTAGTCATAGTCCAGGTCGCCGGGGCTGGCGCCGTCCAACTGTTTTGGATAGCCGCGGAACTGTTCGGTAGCCAGCGCCAGCGGTACCTCCGTCGTGCGCACCTGGGCATCCGCATGGTTGTCTACCAGCACCTGGTCCCAATAGATTTCCAGGTTGCTGACCAGCCGGATCCGTCGCGTACCCGCGGGCAGCTTGCCGGTCAGATCCACCACAATGGTGCGCTCCAACCCTGCCGGAAAGCCCGCTTCGCCGGGAATCCGCTGCCATGCGCCGCTCGGCAACTGCGCCTCTACATACGGCGAGATAGGCTTCACCCCCGCCTGCCACGCCGCATACAACGACGTTGCGCTGAAGTAGTTCACATAACCCGTCATCAGCAGCCGCAACGGTGCGCCCGCATTCACATCGCCCAGGTCCAAGGTCAGCGCGTGCGTATTGGCAAATCCGTCATAAGGCAACGGAGTAAAACCGCTGGCAAATTCGTGATCGCGGTGGCTCAAGGTGGCGAGTACGTCGCGCCCTTCGCCATCCCAGGCGCCCACCGGAAGCCGCGCACCCTGCGAGGCAACCACGCGCCCCGTCGCAAATGGCGGATCGTCGAGAAACTTCTCATCGGGATTTACCTCGACATCTTCCGGATGATCCACCGCCACCAGCCGCAACTGGTCAATGTAGTTCACCTCTTCCATCGGCTCAATGAAACGCAGGCTCAACTTGCCATCCACCGGAACCGCCTGCGCACCGTCCACTTTGATCCACTCGCTTGGATTGGGCGTATTGCGGCGCGTGGGCGTAAACCAGTGCCCCACTACACCGGCGCCGATCACGTCTGTCACCAGCTTGTACCTGTGCCCATTCCAGGCAAACAACACCGGGCAGGAACTGCCGCGCCGGTCTGCTTCCTTCATGGCAATCACCTGCTGATGCGGCAGGTCGATCTCATCCTGCAGAATGCCGGTGGGCCAAAGAATGCGGAGCAGATCGATGTGATCCGCCTTGCCCAGTCCGATCAGAATCTGCGGCGGCGCCTGCGTCTGGTAGCCCGACGCCCCCGCCAGCTCCCACTTCTGCCACTGGCCTTCGGCAAAGATCTCCACCTTTGAACCCAGCGCGGTCTTGTTATCCGCATAACCACTCAGGTCAAGCCGCACAAAGTGGTTTTTATTCGCGCCTGCGTTGTGCAGCAGCACCGGCGGCGCATTCAGTTGCGTCACAATCAGATCCGCCGCTCCATCGCCATCCACATCGGCCGCCATCAGTCCGCGCGGCGCTTGCAGCCGCACTGCATCCAGGCCCAGCACATGGCTCACATCCTCAAAGCTGCCATCGCCGCGATTTCGAAACACCTTCACGCGCGGTCCCGCGCTCGTCTGCACAATCGCGGCAATGTCGATCCACCCATCGTTGTCGATGTCGACGGCCGTAACGCCCCATCCGCGCAGCGCACCCTTCAGAGGAAGCGGCACGCGTTCAAAGCGGCGGCCCACGTTGTTCGGTCCGGGCACGTTGCGCCACAGCGTAAGGCCCGGCGCACCCGCGTGCGTGACGGCAATGTCCATCCAGCCGTCCTTGTTGTAGTCCAGCACCGCTATGCCTTCCGTCGCGGGCAGCTTCTCGTCATACAACGCCTGCGTGGGATACTTGCCCTCGCGGGGATTCACATAAAACATTGGCGCAGCTGCAGAGCCTGTCACCGCAAGATCCACGGCGCGATCGTTGTTGAAGTCCGTCAAAATGACCGCAGCCGTCTTACGGCTGCCGCCCAGACCCGTCGGCTCCGTCCACTCCGTAAAAGTCTTGTTGCCATTGTTGCGCCAAAGCACATTCGCTTCGTCGCCCGGCTTGAGCGGCTCGCCGGTCAGAAATAGATCCAGATCGCCATCGTGGTCGAAGTCCACAAACGTAATGCCAGTGGGTCGATTGCGCGCCGTGAGCCCGGCCTCTGCCGTTACATCCGCAAACTTCCCCTTTCCTAGATTCCTGAACAGCCGAACGCCATCATCCATCGCCACGGCCAGGTCATTCAGGTTATCGGCGTCATAATCGCCCACGGTGCAGGCCACCGCACGACCCGCTACTTTCAGTCCCGCTGCCGCTGCATCCAGCTCCTCATAGGCGCCGTCGCCACGCCGATGCAGCACGCGCATCGCCTGCGCGCCCGACTCCATCAGCACCAGGTCCATCTCGCCTGATCCGGTCACATCCAACATGCAGGCCCCACCGGTCTCCCCGCCGTGCGCCACACCGGAACCCATCTTCTGCGCTTCCAGCTTCACTGGAATCATCTGCCGCTCAATCTGCTGCGGCTCCTCTACCGGCGTCACGGTCGAATAGTGGCCCTGCTCGCCATAGGCCAGCCCGATGGCCGCGGAAATCTTTGTGCTGGTCATGTGCTGAAACAGCTTAAAATGCGCTTTAGCATCCTGCGTGTGCCCAGAGCGCTGCAGCGCGCGGGCTATGGCAAACTCCGATGAGGCATGGAGAGGCTGAATCGCCAAGGCCTGTTTCAACACCGCGATTGCCTGATCGAACTGGCGCATCTCCTGGTAGCAAACGCCCTCAAAGTAGTACGAATCCACGTCGCGCGGATCGAACTTCACCGCCTGCTGAAAGCTGGCCAGAGCCGCATCCAGATCGTTGTTTGCGTGCTGCACCAGTCCCAGGTTGTACCACGCCTGCGGATTGCCGGGATCCAGCGCCAGTGCCGCCTTCAGCGCCTTCTCAGCCTCGGGCAGCTTCTGCAGCGTCATCAGCGCGATGCCGTCATTGATGGCCGCCTGCGCCAGCGTCGGCTCCTTTTTGAATGCGGCGGAAAAACTCTGTTCCGCCCGTTCGGTGAACTGCTGGCCCATCAGCGCAACTCCGCGATTGTTCAGCTCGATTGCCGCCGCGTCGAAGCGCGACTCCGCGCCCGCCATCGCCGTCGCTGTCATCACAAGCACAAGGGCCGCAAGGCCGCCCATTCGCACCAAACTCGTTCCCAAAGTCTTCTCCAGCGCGGCCTGGCGCGCACAGCCCCATAGAACCGCGGAACAGACCAGTGTATGCGAGTGGCCGGCCTTTTCGCATCGCTCGCTTCCCGCCCTTTGCTCCCGTCAAAAGCGCAAGGCAGCGCCAATTTATACTTCTTGCGTGATTCCTTCGCTCGAAAGCATCCACTGGCACCGGTTCCTCGCACGACCGCATCTGCCGCCGCCCTCCATGCAAGCGCTCGCTTTGCTCAAGGGCACATCCATCCTGATCACCGGTGCAGGGGGGTCGATCGGCTCCGCTCTGGCCTTGCGCCTTGCCCCACTCGTGCACCCCCGTCTGGCGCTCCTTGAGTCGTCTGAAAGCCATCTCTTCGCGCTGCAGAATGAATGCGCCGCTGCCGCGCCCGGATTACGGGTATCGTTCATCCTTGGAAGTGCTGCTGAACGCGCCCTTCTCGACGAAGTGTTCAGCCTCTACGCGCCGCGTCTCGTCTTTCACGCAGCCGCCTTCAAGCAGGTGCCGCTGATCGAGGAGCAACCGCTGGCCGCCATCGCGAACAACGTGTTCGGCACCCAGACGATCGTCTCCGCAGCTGCCGCACACGGCGCACGCGTCGTCCTGCTCTCCACTGACAAGGCCGTTGAGCCTGCTTCGATCATGGGCGCCACCAAGCGCGTCGCCGAGTGCATCGTCCTCGACGCCGGGGGAACCGTCCTGCGTCTCGGCAACGTCCTCGCCTCGCGTGACAGTGTCGCGGAAGCCTTTGCCCGCCAGATCGCTCAGGGCGACTCGCTTGCCGTGACCGACCCTGCCGCGCGCCGCTACTTCCTCACCCTCGATGAGGCCGTCAATCTGCTGCTCGCCGCTGCTGTTGAGCCCGATGCGCCCTGCCTGCTTGCACCTGCCCTGCCTGCGCCCCACTTCATTGCCGACCTCGCGCGCTATATGGCCCTGGAACTGGCTCCGGACCGCGATGTCCCCATTGAGTTCACCCACCTGCGACCGGGCGACAAGGAGACAGAGCAACTCTGGTCCGGCCACGAGCGTCCGCGACCTGCCCACTGCAGCGCATTGCTTTCCATCGAGTCGGCCAGCCTCGCCGACAGCACCTTGCACACCGGACTGGCCCGATTACGCGCTGCGCTCGACGTGCGCGACCTCTCCGCTGCACTCGATCACATGCGCGCGCTGGTCCCCGATTACAGTCCCAGCCAAGCAATCCTGAACCTTGCCGGGCAATGCATCCCGCGAGTCTCATCATGAGCGCAGCCCAAGCCGCCCGGCGCCGCATCGGTGTCGTCACCACTTCGCGCGCAGACTACAGCCATCTCTACTGGCCGCTGCGCGAGCTGGCCGCACACCCTGCGGTTGATCTCGGCGTCTTTGCCCTCGGTCCGCATCTGTCGCCCGAGTTCGGCAGTACCCTCAATGAAATCGAGCGAGACGGGTTCCCCATCAAGGCGCGCATCGAGTGCCTGCTCAGCTCCGACACTGACACCGGCATGGCCAAGACGATTGGCATCGCCATTCTCACCCTGGCCGACGCGCTCACCTCCTGGCGGCCAGACCTTCTGCTGCTCATCGCGGACCGCTATGAGATGCTGGCGCCTGCATGTACGGCTCTCGCCCTGCGCATCCCCATGGCCCACATTGAGGGCGGCGAAGTCTCGCAGGGCGCAATCGACGACCATGTCCGAAACGCCCTCACCAAGTTGGCCCACATCCACTTCACGTCCACGGATACCGCGCGCCGCCGCGTCATCGCCATGGGCGAAGAACCCTGGCGCGTCCACCGCGCAGGCGCGCCATCACTCGACCACCTGCGTCGCTCTACGCTGCTGAACCGCGCAGCCCTCGAAGCCCGACTCGGCGTCTCGCTCATTGCGCCTGCAATCCTGGCCGCATGGCACCCCGTCACAATCCTCCGCGACACCAACACCGAGGCTGACGCCCTCTTCGCCGCACTGGCACAGGCGCCCGGCCAGCTCCTCCTGGTCTACCCCAATGCCGACGCCGGCAGCCACGCGCTCATCGAGCGAACCCAGGCCCTGGCCGCAACGCGCCCGCAGACTTATCTCTTTGTAAACCTCGACGCCGTCACCTATTGGAGCCTCCTTGGCCAGGTCGATGCCATCGTGGGAAACTCCTCCAGCGGCATTATGGAGGCTGCATCCTTCGCTCTGCCCACCGTCAACATCGGCATCCGCCAGCAGGGCCGCGAGCGTGCCCGCAACATCCTTGACGTCCCGGCAGACGCCGGCGCAATCCTGGCCGCGATCGAACGCGCCCTCAGCCCTGCCTTCCGCGCCGGCCTGCGCGGCATGGCCAACCCCTACGGCGATGGGACCGCGGCGACCACAATCGCCGAGGTCCTCGCCGCCGTCCCGCTCGAAGGCCTGCTCATCAAACAGCCGGTTCCCGTCCCCAATGACGCGGAGCAGCCATGACTCTCCGCATTCCCCTCTCCGCGCCCGACATCACAGAGGCCGAGATCGGTGCGGTCACCGCCGTGCTGCGCACTCCGCACCTCAGCTTCGGGCCTGAACTCGCAGCCTTCGAGCAGGCTCTCGCTGCTTATCACGCAGTTCCTCACGCCGTCGCCGTCAGTTCCGGAACAGCCGGCCTGCATCTCGCGCTGCTGACTCTCAGCATCGGCGAAGGCGATGAAGTCATCGTGCCATCGTTCGCGTTTGTCGCCGTCGCCAACGCCGTCCGACACGTCTGCGCAACGCCCGTCTTTGTTGAGATTGATCCTGTCACCCTCAACCTCTCGCCCCGCGCCGTCGAAAATGCCATCACGCCGCGCACCCGCGCCATCCTCGTGGTGCACACCTTCGGCGTCCCCGCCGAGATGGACGTGCTCACCCTCATCGCCCGCCGCCACCATCTGGCACTCATTGAAGACGCCTGCGAAGCCATCGGCGCGCAGTTCGGTGACCCACCCCAGGCACGCCGGGTCGGCAGCTTCGGCGACGTTGCGGTCTTCGGCTTCTACCCCAACAAACAGCTCACAACGGGCGAGGGCGGCGCGGTCCTCACCCGCGATCCCATGCACGCCGCCCGTATGCGCTCACTGCGCAATCAGGGTCGTGAGCCCGACGCAGGCTGGCTTGACCATGCTGAAATCGGTTACAACTACCGGCTCTCCGACCTGGCCTGCGCCCTGGGCCGCGTCCAACTCAGCCGCATCAGCGAAATCCTCACCCTTCGCCACGCCGCCGCCGAGCGCTACCAGGCACTGCTCTGCGACATCGTTGGTCTAGAGCTGCCGCCCCTCGCTTTGCCCCGTCGTACCATCAGCTGGTTTGTCTATGTTGTCCGCCTCCCCGAGCAGGCAAGCCGCGACCGCGTACAGGCAGCTCTTGCCGCCAGGGGCATTGCGACCGGGCGCTATTTCCCACCCATCCATCTGCAGCCCGCATGGCGTCATCATCCCGGCACCATTGCTGCATTGCCGCTGACTGAGTCTGTCGCCCGCCGCACCCTCGCACTGCCCTTCTTTAACCGCATCGCAGTCGATCAGCAGCGAGCCGTGTCCGATGCGCTGGCCCAAGCAGTGATGGACAAAAAGTAGCTTCGCGGCAATTTGAGGTATCTTTCGCTTGTACGAACATCGTCGTTCGTACCATAAAGCGCGGGATTTCGGCTCACGAAAACGCCTCTCCCCGCATCTATAGCCATGTGGGGCAGATTCGGTTGCACCTTATTGCAACGCGATCTCCCTGACGTGCACAACCAGAAAGATCATAGCTGAAGGGTCCACCAGATGACCCTTGACATGGTTTGGAAGGCAGCGCACTATCGAGCCATAAGAGCGTTCCACCGGATGGACAATCACCGCCATCCGAACCGGCCTCCCCTAACCAGGCTTACTGAGCTGACTGCATTCAACATTGAACAAGCAGGTACGCTATGGTGGTTAGAACGCATTGTAAAGGTCGCGGCATCACGGGTTTGCACGTGGGTGTCAACAACGTTCGTCGCTATTTTCCCAGGGATATCTCTGTCATCGAGCTGCAACTGGACCATCTCCGGATTCAATGCGGGCTTACCCCGGATTTCTGGCATGGACAGCCTGACATCTTCGATCCAAGGCTCTGCGCCTGGCTTGAAGCTCGGCATCTTCACGGAAAGTGTGACCGCAGTCCCGTTCCTCTCGCGATGATTCCGGCAGGCAACAACGCCTTCCGACTTCAGCCGGTCGAGCGCAACGGACACCTTCACGGCAGGACCAGGCAGGCGCAGCAGTCCGCGGCCTGAATTCGCTTCAACTCCCGATGACGCATTGTCCATCGCAGCGCCATCGGGTTGTTGTGCGTACCTTGACCGCAGTGCTCATTGCGGGGGCCTCTGCGCCAAGCGATCCGGTCCTGTGCTTGATAAACTCGAAGAACGATGACCCTTACCCAACTTCAGCAGGCCGTTGAGCAGGCGTTTGCCACCGGTCAGGCCGCCATCGGCGACGACAACGCCATGAACGCATTCCTTGAACTGCGCACGGCCCTGGAGCGCGGTGAGGTTCGTGCCGCTGCACCTGATTCTTCCGCCCCCACCGGCTGGCGTGTGAATGCATGGGTCAAGCAGGGCATCCTGCTAGGCTTCCGCCTGGGAGCGCTGGCGGATAGCTCCGCGGGCAGCTTGTCCTTCGTGGATAAACACACCTACCCGGTGCGCCGACTCGTTGCGGCGGATGGGGTCCGCATGGTTCCAGGCGGCTCTTCGGTGCGCGCAGGAGCCTATCTGGCCCGCGGCGTTGTCTGCATGCCGCCCATGTACGTCAACGCGGGCGCGTGGGTCGACGAGGGCACAATGATCGACTCTCACGCGCTGGTCGGTTCCTGCGCGCAGATTGGCAAGCGCGTTCATCTGAGTGCGGCAGCACAGATCGGCGGCGTGCTCGAGCCTGTGAATGCAAGCCCCGTTGTTGTTGAAGAGGATGTGCTTATCGGCGGCAACTCAGGCGTGTATGAAGGTACCATTGTGCGCCGCGGTGCAGTTCTCGCCGCCGGAACGATTCTTACCCGCGGAACTCCCGTTTTCGACTTGGTCAATGGCAGCATCCTCCGCGCCACGGCCGAGCGGCCCCTCATCATCCCCGAGAACGCGGTCGTTGTTCCTGGTTCCAGGGCGGTGGCCAAGGGAAAGGGCCATCCGTCGAGCGACGGCTGGGGTCTGTCCCTGTATGCGCCCGTGATTGTGAAGTACCGCGACGAAAAGACCGATCTGAGCACGGCGCTCGAAGATTTGCTGCGATAGGCGCTCTTCGGCTCGCCACCTGCCGGGGTTGCGTCTTCTGCGGCGGTTTTGAAACTCCAACCCGGCCATTGCTGGAGGAATGTGACAACAACAGACCCATCCCTGCCGATGATCCGCTGGAGCGTAGCCGGCCCCGGCCGCGCTGCGGCGCGCTTTGCACAGGGTCTCACCGCTGTTCCCGGCGCGGCGCTCACCTCTGTGTGGGGCAGAACCCTCGAAAAGGCCGAGGCCTTCGCGAACCGCTTCGACACGCCATTTGTCGCGCCCTCGCTGGATGCACTGCTTGCTGCGGAGATCGACGCCGTTTACGTTGCCACGCATCCTGACACCCATGCGGAGATCTGCTGCAAGGCGCTGGCGGCCGGCAAGCATGTGCTGTGCGAAAAGCCCGCCGCGATGAACGAACGCCAGTTGCTTGAGGTCATCGCCACCGCGCGCCGCCACGGGCGGTTGTTCATGGAAGCGATGAAGCCTCCTTTTTTTCCGCTCTACCGGCGTCTGCGACAGCTGCTCCTGGCTGATCCCATCGGCCCCATCGGCTATGTCCGCGCCGGGCATTGCGATGCGACGCTGGCGCCCGACTACCCCCTGCACTTTCCGGCGCTGGCCGGGGGCGGCATTATGGGCATCGGTCCGTATGAGGCTTTCCTGGCCCTGGACTGGCTGGGGCCGCTGAAGCGCGTGCAGACGATGGGACGCCTCAGCCCCTCCGGGGTGGACGCCTTTGCCGTCTTCCAGACAGAACACAAACGCGGTATGGCGCAACTGCACACGGGACTGGACCTGCTGAGCCGCGGAGATGCTCTGCTGGCGGCGCCGCGCGGCTACGTGATTCTGCACGCCAACTGGTGGAACCCTGTACACGCAACAATTCACTTCATCGACGGCCGCCGTGTGGAACTGAATGAGCCCTTCACGGCAGGCGGATTCAACTACGAGACATCCCACTTCTGTGACCTGATTCGCGAAGGCAAATTGGAGAGCCCGGAGATTACCCACGAGCTCTCCGTGGGAATGGCGCGGCTGCTGGAGGCAGCACGCACGGCTTTAGGTGTTCGCTTCCCCGGCGAATGAGCCGCCACAACTGCGCAATTTAGCGAGCGGACTCTGATCCGGCGGGCACCTGGTGGATCGCACTCGCAATGGCCTGCCGCAGCTCGCCTGAGGGATCGTTGAGATAACTCCAGAACATGACGCCCTGCAGATGCTCCCGCAACGCATAGCGACACTTGCCCGCAGCGGACTCCGCATCTTCATAACTCACAAACTGGCGCTTTTCCGCGTTGTAGAGGTACGGTACCTGCGCCGAAGCATCCCAGAATCGTGTGAATCCAGCATTAAGCAAAGAATCTTTGATTTCGCTGTAAGGCAGGTCACCCCCTGGCGTGGGCTTGCCGGGTTGAAACAGGCCGTGCCGTACGTCCGGCACCTCGCCCCACAAGCGTCCATACAATGGGATACCCAGCAGGATCTTTGCGGCTGGAACGCCGGCTTTCTCGAAAGCACGAACGCTGGCATCTGCGGAGACTCCTTTCGGGTCATCGGGATCGTCCAGCAAGGGCGCATGGTTGCCGGTCACGGAATCGGAAGACGGGCTGTAGTAGTCGTAGGACATCAGGTTCACGGCATCAACATATCGCTGCGCACTGGCCATCTGCGTGTGCGCCAGATAATCCTCCGACGCGCCTGCGGCAATCGTCAGATAAAGGTGCCGGTGCGTCTTCTTCGTTTCTTCCTTCATCCGCGCGCGCAAGGCCTTCAGCAGCAGCGTGAAATTCTGTTTGTCCTGGCTGCGAAAGCGATTGCCGGCCCCCGCCTGGCCGGGATATTCCCAGTCCACATCGAGCCCGTCAAGGTCATAGCGCTTCAGGAAATCCATCGCGCTGTCAATGAATGCCGCCCGGCTTTGCGCGGTGAGCGCCGCGTCAGAGAAGCCATCCGACCAGGTCCATCCGCCCACTGAAATCAGCACTGCGAGCCCAGGGTTTTCCTGCCTCAGCGCCGTCACCTGCGCCAAATTGGCCGGGTCGGTGGAAAATCCCTCCACCATGCGGCCATCCTTGATCCGCGCAAAGGCATAGTTGATGCGCGTCAGTTGGTGCGCGTCGATCTGGCCCGGCTGCAAAAGAGCATTTTGTGGAAAGACGTACGCCGCCACAACAGGGGTTGCGGCGACCGCCCCAGGACCTGCAACGATGGCGGCGAAGGCGACGATGAATGCGGGGAGAAAGGACCGGAGGCTGTTCATGGAATGATCGGACTCCGCGCATGTCGCCGCTCGCCCTTATCCTATCGACGCAATAGAAGCCGATTCGGCACCGGCGAGTGCCATGGGGGCCGTAGAAGGGACTCACCGCAAAAACCCTGAGGGTGTTAGCATCAGACCTGACAGATGCATACCAAAAAACTGAAAATCATTCCCCTCGGCGGACTGGGCGAGTTCGGCATGAATTCCCTCGCGTTGCGCTGGGAAGACGACATTATCGTGATCGATGCCGGGCTGATGTTCCCCGAGTCGGAGCTGCTGGGCGTCGATGTGGTTGTTCCAGACATCTCTTATCTTGTTGAAAACAAGTCCCATGTTCGCGCCATCATTCTCACCCACGGCCATCAGGACCATATCGGCGGACTCTCCTGGTTCCTCAGCGAACTCAAGGTCCCGGTCTACGCCACTGAGTTCACCCTGGCTTATGTCGAGGGCAACCTCGAGGAGAACCAGCTTCTGGATGAGACCGAGCTGATCGAGATTACGCCCAGGGAAAAATTCTCCATCGGCCCATTCACGATCGAGCCCATCCACGTGACCCACTCCCTGGTAGACTGCGTGGCTCTGGCCATCGAAACACCGGTTGGCGTCGTCATCCACACCGGCGACTTCAAAATCGACCTCGCGCCGCTGGACGACAAGGCCTTTGACCTGCACACCTTTGCCGAATACGGGAAGCGCGGCGTGCTCGCCCTGCTGCAGGACTCGACCAACGTCGAGCGCTCCGGCTACACGCCCAGCGAGCGAGCCGTAGTTCCTCGCCTCGACGAGATATTCTCCCGCGCCAAAAAGAAGCTGTTCTTCAGTTGCTTCTCCTCCTCGATCTACCGCATCCGCATCGCCATGGAACTGGCGCGAGCCCACGGCCGCAAAGTTGCCGTAGTGGGCCGTTCGATGATGGAAAGCACGGAAATTGCGCAGGACCTGGGCTACATCGATATCCCGCCCGGCCTCGTCATCCAACCCGGCCAGATGCGCGATTACTCGCCCGACCAGCTTCTGGTGCTCATCAGCGGAACGCAGGGCGAGCCGATGAGCGCACTCAGCCGCGCCGCGGTGGACAATCACAAGCACGCCCGCATTGACGCTGGCGATACCGTGATCCTCAGCTCCCGCATCATTCCCGGCAACGAGAAGGCCATCTTCCGCGTCATGGACCACCTCTACCGTCGCGATGCCAACGTCATCTGTGACGACGGCTCCAGCGGTCTCATCCACGTCAGCGGGCACGGCAGCCAGGAAGAGCAGCGTCTGCTCATCAACCTCGTACGACCCAAGTTCTTTATTCCCGTCCACGGCGACTATCGCTACCTGCGCCGTCATGCCCAGGTGGCCATGGAAACGGGTGCCGTGGAACATGCCATCGTCATCGAAGACGGTGACGTGCTGGAACTGGACAAGAACGACGCCCGCAAGAAGGACAAGGTTACCGCGGGGCGCATTCTCATTGACTCCGGCTCCTCCATCGACGTTGTGGAAGACCTGGTCATCCGCGACCGCCGCATCCTGTCGGAAGACGGCATCGTGCTGGTGGTATTGGCCATTAACAAGCGCACCGGCAAGCTGGAGCTGGCGCCCGAGGTTGTCATGCGCGGCTTTGGCGGCGCAGACATTACCGACCAGGCCAGGGAAGCCGTTTTGAAGACACTGGACGAGTTAAGCGGCGAGCAAAAGTCCGACTACGGCATGGTCAAAGACAAAATCCGGGCCGAGCTGAAGCGCCTCATCCAGAAGACCACCGGACGGCGGCCGATGATCATGCCGGTGATTATGGAAATCTGACGGATCTGGTTTTCCGGTCCAGGCGACGGTGCTTTCCTTGTCTCCAGGGCCGGAGACCACGCATCAGGCGCTATAGCGCCTGCCCGGAGCAGCCTTTGCCATGAGCGCAGCCACCGAATCGCTTGTCTCCCTTGACGCCATCCGTGCCGCCGCCGCTCGCATCTCCGGCATCGCCATTAAAACCCCGCTCATCCGCGCGCCCTTCCCCAGCGCCTCAGGCGAGGTCTGGCTCAAGGCAGAATCGCTCCAGCCCATCGGCGCCTTCAAAATCCGCGGCGCGGCCAACAAGATTCTGCAGCTCACACCGGACGAAGTCGCCCGCGGCGTCATTACCTATTCCAGCGGCAACCACGCGCAGGGCGTGGCCTATGCGGCCCGCACAGTCGGCGCGAAAGCCGTCATTGTGATGCCCTCGAATGCGCCAGCCATCAAGCGGGCTGCCACGCTGGCATTGGGTGCTGAGGTGGTAGACGTTGGCCCAGCCTCCAGCGAGCGCCTGGCCAGGGCCGAGGAGCTGGTGCTCAAGCATGGCTACATCGTCATCCCGCCCTACGATGACGAGCAGATCATCACCGGCCAGGCTACCTGCGGATTGGAAATCGTGGAGACTTTACCTGACGTGGACCTGGTTCTGTCGCCCGTCTCCGGCGGCGGCCTGCTGAGCGGCGTGTCCGCGGCCGTCAAGCAGCTTCGCCCACAGGCCAGGGTCTTCGGCGTCGAGCCCGAGCTGGCCGGCGACACGGCAGAGAGCTTCCGCACAGGCAAGATCGTCGAGTGGCCGGCAGAGCTGACCAGCCGCACCATTGCCGACGGCCTGCGCACGCAGAGCGTCGGGCAGCGCAACTTTACCCATATCCAGGCGTTTGTGGACGGCATCATCACCGTGACCGAAGCTGAGATTCGCGCTGCGATGCGCGCGATCGTCGCGACCTCGCGTCTGGTGCCTGAGCCCAGCGGGGCCGTAGCCGCCGCCGCTCTGCTCTTCCATGCCGCCGAGTTGCCGCCCTATCGCAAGGCCGTAGCCGTGGTCAGCGGCGGCAACGTTGCGCCGGAGTTGCTGGCCACCGTGCTCACAGAAGCCGCTGGGTAGCGTCGTTCGACTATGATTTTCCCTGTGATGAAACTTCGGCCTTTCGCTCTCGGTCTCGCCTTTGCTTATGCGGCTGTCATTGCACACGGCCAGAGAACCCCGCCGCAGATGGTCAAGCCGATGGCTGGTCCACGTGCCACGGCTCTGCGCGTCACCTGGCTCTACATCACTCCCGACAAGAGCGCGCAAAAGGTGGACCGCGTGCAGATGGGCCGGGAGATGGTCATTGCCGAGAAAAGCGGCGACTGGATTCGCGTCTACGCCAACACCGACATTGAAGAGGAGCACGAGAGCGACACGCCCATCTTTGGCAGCAATGACACGCCCCCGCCTATCTCAGGGTGGATGGAGGCGAAAGGTGTCGTTGTGGAAACCACGCCCAACGGCGACCAGGTCCTGCTGGGCGCAGCCGCTAACGAAGAAGCTCTGGCCGCGGACCCACGCGGCCCTGCCAATGCTGCCCAAAGCGCGCGCCTGCTCTATCGCCGACTGGTCGAGATGTTCCCCAACTCGCCGTTGGCGGCAGAGGCCGCCTGGCGCTCCGCCGACATCCGCTGGCAGTTGCAGAAGGCCGACTATAGCTCGCTGCCTTCGGCCAAACTGCGCGATCCGGCCCTGCGCAACCAGATGGATGACGATGAGCTGAAAAAGGTGATCAAGTACTTTCCGCATACCCGCTGGGCCGATCTTGCCGACTTTGATCTGATCGACAACAAGCTCTGCGGTGACTGGCAGGGACAGGAAAAGTGCCCCGAGCGCGAGTCGGATGTCTACGAGAAATATGCCTACGAGCATCCCAATGGCCCGCGCACGGCAAGGGCGCTCTATGAGGCAGCGTATCGGCAGGCCGTGCTGACCGATATGTATGACGCCGACGGCAACGACAAACACCAGAGCGACGCCCACAACCATGCGCGTGCTCTAGCCGCACAGTTGAAAGATAAGTTTCCTCAATCGGATTACGCGTGGCGCGCAGAGGCTCTCGTGTTCAAATTGGATCAAGGTATTCCTGTCTACGGAATCGATCACCCCTGAGCCAATCACGGAGGCTTCTTGAACGTCTACATTCAGTCTGTCCTGTTAGGCATCGTCGAAGGCCTGACGGAGTTTCTCCCTGTCAGCTCCACGGCGCACCTGCGCATTACTGAGGCGCTGATGCGGATTCCACTGGACGATGCGTACTGGAAAATGTACACCATCGTCATCCAGGCGGGCGCAATTCTTGCCCTTCTGCTGCTTTATCTGAGCCGCATCGTAGGCTTCATGCGCACCTTCCCTGAGGGTGAAAACGGCGACCGCAACTGGCTCACGCATCCCATCTCGCTCACCTTCATCGCCTTTGCCTGCACCTCTGCTCCTGCCCTGCTGCTGAAGAAATGGAGCGACCATAATCTTGGCAGCATCACGGTGATGGCGCTGGCTCTGCTGATCGGCGGCGTTGTCATGTGGGTCGTCGATGCATGGTTCTCGCGCCAGGAAGCCACAACCACCCACGTCGAGGAGATGACCCTTGGCCAGTCCATCTGGATCGGGCTCTGCCAGGCGCTTTCGGCCATCTTTCCCGGCGTCTCGCGTTCCATGTCCACCATAGCCGCCGGGCAGATCGTCGGCCTTGACCGTCCTTCGGCGCTGGAATTCAGTTTTTTGCTCTCGATCCCCACCATGCTGGCGGCCACCGGCTACGACCTGCTCAAGGAGATTCACCCCGGCAAGGCGGCCGGCGGTGTGGCCGCCGCGGCGCATGTGGTCATGAACTCGGAGCGCTGGGTCGTCCTGGCCATCGGCTTCGTCGTTTCCTTCATTGTGGCCCTGGGCGTGGTTGAGTGGTTCCTGATGTGGGTACGCCGGCACGGATTCGGTGTGTTTGCCCTTTACCGCATCGTGCTGGGCATCGCTCTGTTGCTCTTTGGCGCCCGGTACATTGGCGGTTAGCCCATTCAAGCAGGGGCTTGAGCGGGGGTGGACACCAAGGTTCCCCCCTGCCTGGTTTTGCCGCTGTCAGGGCCAACAAACACAGATAATAGGAATTGCTCTGGGATCTCTCGTCCGTCCTGAAGGCTGGAACGCGTGCGTCGCGGCACTCAGGGAGCGGAGGCGTCCCCAACATGAAACCGATCCCCATCGCTTTGCCGCCGAAGCGTAATCGCGCCCTCGAACTCTTTTCGGGGCTTGCGGCGATGCTTGTCTCGATCCTCCTCTTCCTTTCTCTGGCAACCTACCATCCAACAGATCCGTCATGGAACACCTCCGTAGACCCGGCGTTTGCACACGTCGTGCACAACTGGGTAGGGGTGCTGGGCGCAAGGCTCAGCGATCTGCTGCTGCAATGGCTGGGGCTTGCCGCGTTTCTGCTGCCCCTCTGGCTCGGATTGCTGGGCTGGGGCTGGATCCGCTCCCAGTCGGGAGGCCCTGTCTGGCTTCGCTGGACGGGCTATATTCTGGCTCTCGCGTTTGTACCGGCGCTTCTCGGCCTGGTGCCCTGGCACCTGCGCTGGATGCACGCAGTGCCCGTGGAAGGCGTCGCCGGCCGCTTGGTTGCGGCGCTGCTGGTCACCTACCTGAACACGCAGGGCGCGTGGGTGGTAGCGGTGGCGTTGGCCGCGGGAGGATTGTATTTTGCTTCCGACATCAGCCTCTGGGCGCTGAAGCAGTTCCTGGAAGATCGCTGGATTCATGTGCAGGCATGGCGCGACCGCTGGCGCAATTGGCGCGAAGAGCGGGCCGAGCGCAAGGCGGAGACAGAAATTCTTCGTGCCGAGCAGGAGTCGCCCGGGCCCGATCAGCGGCTGTTCACCGGCACTCTCGATGGCGAGGAACCCGCCGCGCCCGAGGCTCCCGTCCGAACGGGGACCAGCCGTCTTGCTGCCCTGTTTGGCCGACGCGAACGCACGCCGGAGCCCGATCCGGTGGAAGACATTCCTGCTTTCCAACGCGCGGCCACACGGCCGCCAGAGGAGCAGATACCCATTCAACCATCGCCCCGCCGCAGCATCTGGGAACGGCCTGAGCCCGCAGCCCCGGCAGCCGAGATCAAGCAGCCGACCGCCGCCGCTTATGCGCCGCAGCCGGCCCCGCGCCTGGTGGAGATGCGTTCCGTGACTTCAACTTCGCCCTCGGCTCCAGTGTCGGCGCCGGCTCCGGCGACAGAAGAGATTGCGATCCACGAGCGCGCAGACGCCGACATACGCAGCGCCACCGTGGCCCCAAAGCGCGTCAGCGGATTCAAGCTGCCGCCCAGCACATTGCTCAACCCCGGCGAAGGGCCGCAGGTAGTCCGCGAGGACGCCCTGCGTGAAGAAGCCAAGGTGCTGGTTGAGAAATGCGCCGAGTTCGACGTGCGTGGCCAGATCACGCAGATTAACCCCGGCCCCATGGTGACAACCTATGAGTTCAAGCCGGAAGCCGGCGTCAAATACTCCCGCGTCACCGGACTGGCGGAAGACCTTTGCCTGGCCATGCGCGCGGAGAGCATTCTGATCGAACGGATGGCGGGCAAAAGCACCGTCGGCATCCAGGTTCCCAACCACGAGCGCGAAACCATCCACCTTCGCGATGTGCTGGAGTCGGAGACCTTCGCCAAGGCAAAATCGCGCCTGACGCTGGCCATGGGGAAAGACATTAACGGCCGCATTGTAACGGCCGACCTGGCCTCCATGCCCCACGTGCTCATCGCGGGCTCCACGGGATCGGGCAAATCCGTAGCCATCAACGCCATGATCATGAGCCTGCTCTTCCGCACCACACCGGCGCAGGTGCGATTGATACTGGTGGACCCCAAGCGGGTGGAACTGGGCATGTATGAGGGCATTCCGCACCTGTTCACGCCCATCATCACCGAGCCCAAATTGGCCGCCAACGCGCTGCGCAATGCCGTGCGCGAGATGGAGCGCCGCCTGAAGCTGCTGGCCAGCCGCAGCGTACGGAACATTGACCAGTACAACAAGCTGTTTGAAGGCGCCATGCCTTCCCTCTTCGACGAAGGCGAACCCGAGGAGCCGCTGCCGTACATCGTCATCATCATCGACGAGCTGGCCGACCTGATGATGCTTGACCGCGCCAATGTAGAAGAATCCATCACACGACTGGCCCAGATGGCACGCGCGGTCGGCATTCATCTGGTGCTGGCCACGCAAAGGCCCAGCGTGGATGTGATCACTGGGCTCATCAAGGCCAACGTACCCACGCGTATCAGCTTCCGCCTGGCTACCAAGGTAGACTCGCGGACCATCCTCGACACCAACGGAGCCGAGGCGCTGCTGGGCCGCGGCGACATGCTCTTCCTGCCGCCGGGCACCAGCCGTCTGATGCGTCTGCATGCACCCTATGTGAGCGAAAAGGAGACTGCCGCGATCGTCTCCTTCTGGAAAGATCAGGGGACAGCCGAATATGCCGAAGGCTTCCTTGAGTCGCCGCGCGACGAGCGGCCCGCCAGCGAGGGCGGCAGCAGCAGCGAGGACGAGAACGACCCCATGTTTGACGATGCGATTCGGCTAGTCTTCGAGTTTGGGAAGGCGTCAACCTCGTTGCTCCAGCGTCGGTTGCGCATCGGCTATGGCCGTGCAGCACATTTGATTGATCTAATGGAACGCGACGGCCTTGTAGGGCCGGCGGATGGATCGAGACCTCGCGAGCTACTTAAAGCGCCGGGATGGCTGCACGAGGTTGCCGTTTCCAACGAGTAACGGGCCCGATAGCCTGGATGGTGAGAGAAGCGAATGTTTCGAATTGGTGCAGACCGCGATCTTCCCCTGATTTTGCTGATCGACGACGACATGATCAGTCGCGAAGTCATTGCAACGCTGTTGACCTTGCATGGCTACGCCGTAC
Organism: Acidobacteriota bacterium; assembly: GCA_021805025.1. GTDB lineage: Bacteria > Acidobacteriota > Terriglobia > Terriglobales > Acidobacteriaceae > Telmatobacter. The sequence continues at coordinate 13,389 of JAJZGF010000026.1, read as the reverse complement.
ACAGCGCAGAGAATGGCGCCTCCGCAATTGAAATGCTCGATGGCGGCGCTGTCGTGCCCCAGGTCATCCTGATGGACGCACAGCTTCCCGGCCTGAGCGGCATCGAGCTGATTCGCCAACTGCGCGCGCGCTGCAACGGCAGCATCTTTGCGATCAGTGCGAGTGATGGAGCAAAGGATGTCATTGCCGCCGCAGATGGATTCCTGATGAAGCCGTTCGGGGCCGAAGCACTCACCAAGCTGATTGAGGGCCGCGCGCCGCTGACCGCGTCGGTGATTCCAGGGGCTGCGGAGCCGGTCCTAAGCCAGGAGACTCTCGCCCGATTCCGAGAGCTGATGCCGGAATCGATGGTGAGGGAGGTCTATGTTGCCGTGGCCGCCGACCTGAAACAGCGCAGCGAGGCGCTCAAGGAAGCCATTGCGGCGGGCAACGCAACGGCTGTGCGCCGCATTGGTCATGCGATCAAGGGCGGCTGCGGCATGGCAGGCGCTCGCCAGGCTGCCATGCTGGGCGCAATGCTGGAGTGCGAGAGTGACCAACTGGATAACTCACGGGCGGTCCTGCAAGATTTGTACACGGCGACCCATAGTCTTGAGCGTATGCTTGAGGCTGAGTTTCCGGCGCAGACAATGTAAGAGCAGGTTTCTGGTCAAGGGTTGACGGCCAGCCGCAGGGGTAGCCAGGCCCCGCGATACAGACTGGCTGTCGGAGGTTACGGGCTCGCGTGGAACGAACGATCCGAATTGTACTCGCGGATGACCATCCAGTGGTGCGCATTGGCGTGCGAAACATGCTGATGGTTGAAGAGGGCTTCAGCGTAGTTGGCGAAGCCGACGATGGCGACGAAGCCATCACCCAGGCACTCGAACTCAAACCGGACATCCTGCTGCTCGACGTTGCAATGCCGAGGCTCCCCGGCCTTGAGGCCATGCGCGCCATCATGAAAGGCTCGCCGGAGGTCAAGATTCTCCTGCTGACCTCGACGATCTCCACGCAGCAGATCATTGAGGCGCTTCACATTGGCGCGCGCGGCATCGTGCTCAAGGATGCTCTGGCCGGCCACCTGAAGGTCGCCATCCGTACCGTGCACGCCGGTGACTTCTGGATTGGCGGCAAGCGCGTCGTGAACCTGGTTGCCGCATTGCACGACCTGATGCAGCAGGCTGCTCCCCCGCAGCGCAAGACCTACGGCCTCACGCCGCGCGAATTGGAAGTCGTTGGCTGCATTGTGGAAGGTTGCAGCAATCGCGATATCGCCAAGCAGTTCGGCCTGAGCGAAGAAACGATCAAGCGACACCTTTCCAACATCTTCGACAAGACCGGCGTCTCCACCAGACTGGAGCTCGCACTGTTCGCCATCGCACATCACCTCATGACTCCGCAGTAATTCTCCTCCGGTTGCATCCGCGCAATTGTCTGGAGCATCACTGAAAGGCAGCGAGCCGCTGCATGTGTTCTCAGCATCCTGCGCGGATGCAGCGGGTCGGTCTGACTCTTACATCCTGGAGTTTGCTCCATGCAGATTGCTTTTCTTGGGCTGGGAAAAATGGGCGCGCCGATGGCGCGGCGTCTCCTGGCAGCCGGTTATCAGGTTACGGTGTGGAATCGAAATGCGGACAAAGCCAGTGAGCTGGTCGCGCTTGGCGCCTCCCTGGCCTCCAGTCCCGCACAGGCGGTCACAGATGCGGACGCCGTCCTGACGATGCTGTTTGATGACGCGGCGCACGAGGAGGTCCTGTTTGCAGCCGGCGGCGTGCTGCAATCGCTTAAAGCGGGCGCTCTGCACGTCTCCTGCTCGACCATCAGTGTCGCCCTCAGCGAGCGGATGACGGCAGAACATGCACGACGCGGCCAGCTCTTTGTGGCGGCGCCGGTCTTTGGCCGTCCCAACGTGGCGGAAGAAGGCCAGCTTTGGATTGTGGCGGCCGGAGAACAGGCAGCCGTAGCGCAGGCGCGCCCGCTTCTGGAGCCGCTCGCGCGCGGCATTTCCATCGTGGGCACAGAGCCGCGCCAGGCTCATGCCCTCAAGCTGGGCGGCAATTTTCTCATCAGCGCCATGATTCACTCGCTTGGCGAGGCCTTTGTGTACGCCGAGGCTCAGGGCATTGCACCGGCGGAGTTCCTGAACGCCGTCAATAGCGCACTTTTTCAGTCTCCGCTTTATGCGGCCTATGGCAGCGTGATGCTGCATCCGCCGGACCAGCCAGGCGCCACCGTCGAGCTCGGCGCCAAGGATCTTCGCCTTTTGCGCGAAGCTGCGACCGGCCGCCATACGCGCCTGAGCCTCGCCGACAACCTTGCGGATATCTTTGCCGAGGCGCAGAAGTCAGGACTCGGCAAAACAGACTGGGCCGTTGGACAATACCGGATGGCTCAGCGCCGCGGAACCGTGCAGAATTAGAGGTGAGGGCCTCATCCCGCGGTCTGCAAATGCCGAACTGTGGCTGCCATCACCGCCCGGGATCAACTCGTCCGTTAGGATAGCGAAATGAATTTACGCGACAAGATCGTCTTCATCACCGGAGCCAGCGCCGGAATTGGCGCAGCCACTGCTATGGCATTCGCCGCCGAGGGCTGCAAGCTGCTGCTGGCAGCGCGCCGCGCCGGGAAGCTGGCCGAGGTTGCCCTGCGGGCGCGCGAGCGTGGCGCGCAGTCCGTATACTCAATCGATCTTGACGTCCGGGACTATCGTGCCGTTCAAACGGCCATAGACGAGCTTCCCGAAGAGTGGGCGGAGATTGACATCCTGGTCAACAACGCCGGTCTGAGCCGCGGTCTGGACAAGCTCTATGTGGGCAGGATTCAGGACTGGGAAGAGATGATCGACACCAACGTGAAAGGCCTGCTCTATGTGACCCGCGCCGTGGTTCCCGGCATGGTCGTGCGCGGCCGGGGACACGTCATCAGCCTCGGCTCCACTGCGGGAGAGATGACCTATCCAAACGGTGCAGTGTACTGCGCAACAAAAGCCGCGGAGCGCGCCATCAACGATGGCCTCCGCCAGGATGTCCTAGGTACTCCTGTGCGCGTGACCAGCGTGGACCCCGGCATGGTGGAGACCGACTTCAGTCTTGTGCGTTTCCATGGCGATGCCGAGCGCGCCGCCAAGGTCTACAAAGGGGTGCAGCCACTCACCGCCGAGGATGTGGCCGAGACGATTGTCTGGGCAGCCAGCAGGCCTGCGCACGTGAACATCGCGCGGGTCCTCATGACCCCGGTGCAGCAGGCAAACTCCCTGCTCTTCTCGCGCAACGAGTAGCTGCGCGGCCGGCGACCCATGCGACAGCCAACCTGCGGGACTAGGCCTCTTCCATTGCCGCGAGTTGCCCCTCAATCTGGCTCAGGGCTGCTTCCAGCGCAGCGCGACGGCCAGGGTTTGAGGTGCGCTGCGAGAGGATGTTTTCGCGCTGCAGCTGCAGCGCCTGCTTTTGTCGCGATATCACCGCGCGCTCTTGTTCTGCTATTCGACGTTGCTCCTCGGTGACAAAGCCGCTTTCGGGCTTCACATCCGGTTGCTGCAAGGCACCCGCCATCTGCTCCTCCACGGATTTACTTTCCCAACCACGAGCCATATCTTCATTCTACGAGGGCATTTCCGCTGATCGTCCCGCACAGTGGCGATCGAAGCCCGATAGAATCGTCAGGGAGGTTCCATGCACGCTTGGCAGATTTCTTCTTTCGGCATTGATTCCATGGAATTTGTGGAGAGGCCCACACCGGAGCCGGGCCCCGGTGAAGTCCTCGTAAAAATTCATGCGGTCTCGTTCAATTACCGGGATCTTCTGGTTGTGAAGGGGCTCTACAACCCCAGAATGGCCCTGCCCCGGATCCCCTGCTCCGATGGCGCGGGCGAGGTGATTGCGACAGGCCAGCAAGTGACGCGTTGGAAGCCGGGGGACCGCGTGGCCGGAATCTTTATGCAGAATTGGCTGGATGGACCACCCACTCCCGCCAAAGTCAGAGGCGCGCTGGGTGGAGACATCGACGGAATGCTGACGGAGTTTGCGGCGCTCCACGAATCCGGCATGGTGCGGATTCCCGAGCATCTGAGTTATGCCGAAGCAGCCACCCTGCCCTGCGCAGCCGTGACCGCCTGGAATGCCCTGGCAAATGCCACTCTCATGCCCGGCGCCACCATCCTGATCCAGGGCACCGGCGGAGTCTCCCTGTTTGCACTTCAGTTGGCGAAGCTCGCCGGCCTGCGTGTGCTGGGCGTGTCCAGCAGTCACGAAAAGCTGGAGCGGGCCAGATCGCTCGGCCTCGATGCCGGGCTTAACTACCGCGAAACACCGGGATGGGACCGCTGGGTGCTGGACCAGACGGACGGCGAGGGCGTTGACCTGGTAGTGGAAGTGGGCGGCGTGGGCACATTGCCCCACTCGCTGCGCGCAGTGCGCATGGGCGGGCTGATCGCGCAGATAGGCGTCTTGTCCGCTCCCACTGAGGCGATCCCGCTACCCCTGATTCTGCACAAACAAGCCCGTATCCAGGGCATGTATGTGGGCTCGCGCCAGGACTTTGAAGGGATGAACCGGGCCATTGCCAACGCCCGTCTGAGACCCGTCCTTGACTGTCAACCCTGGACCCGGACCCGCCAGGTATTGGCGCAGATGGAAGCGGGCGCACACTTCGGGAAGCTGGCCGTCACTTTGGATTGATGCAAGTGCGCGCTTCAAAGGCAGGACGGGACGGGCCTCGGCAGTTCCCGACCGGTGCGGGCCTCGTCCAGCCCGTACCAATTCTGCGCCCTGGCCAATGCCCATGCTGCGCGAGCCAACCGCACTCCGCCTTCGGGCCGGAGCAAGAACGGCGGCGCGTCAAATGATCAGGCGAACGCGCGCAAGTTCCGTTGATACATTGGCTTCCGGCCCCATCCACTCCAGTTCACGCACACGACCCACAGGGATCGCGATCCATGTCGTAGCGTTATAGGACTGGCTGAACATCATGAAGCCTTTCATCTCGGTGCGCCTCAGATAGCCTTCGAGAGAGATCGGCGCCTTTGTGGGAAGCAGCGATTGAAGGATGCTGCCGGGTGTCTTCCTCCGGTTCATATCCAGATCACTGGGTTCAGGCCTGTGCAAAGCAAGAATCAAGCCCATCGTGTCCTCCATTCATTCCGAAAATTCTGCACTTCGGGAGCCATAGTGCCCCGTGCCGGACCCAACTCGGTTGTCCGTCCGGAAATTCATCCCGGAATAAACCGTGGCGAGCTGACTGGCCGGTGACAGAACCTAACTATAGGCAGAGGATCCGGGGGATGGAATCCTTCTCAGGTCGCATCCGCATGGCGAAAAAGTGTCACCCTGCTTCTCTCTAACCCTGACGATGGCGGCGCTGGCCAATGCTTGGTGCATTGGAGGGCTATGCTGGGGCACTCCCGTCCTTTTGCATCCCTGCGAGCAATCTGGAGCTCAAGGGCTATCTGCGTCGCGTCCTCTCCGGCTGGATATTTCTGCAGCGCGTACGACGCGGCTCTTAGTCATGCCTCGTCCAGCCAGAAAGTTGCGCGACTCTTGACGCCAGGATGCGTCGAAAAGGTAGGCCGTTCGGGCGATAAGAGAGTTGTGTCCTTTGGCGAAAACCGCGCAAAATACGCTTTATCAGCAAGATAGGACCGTTTTGCGGAAGCGGCATCGTGCGCGCAACCGGCTCCGCAGGATGCCGTTCTTGGTAATGGGCCTGTCTTTGGCGCTTGTGGCCGGTTGCGGAGGGGGTGGCGCAACCCCTCCCGCGGCCTCCAATGCATTCTTTTCCATTACGCCGGGCGGATCGACCATTGACACAAATTGCACCGGATGCAACGCAACCGGCACCCATGGCAGCGCGCTGGAGCAGTTCGCCGCGGTTCTCCCCGGCGGCGGGGCCGCGGAGGTGATCTGGTCCGTCTCAGGGGGCGATGCGGTGGCCGGGCCAGGAACCGTGACACGGGACGGCCAGTACTCACCACCCAGCTACCTCACCGCCGACCGCGTGCAGGTGGTGGTGACGGCCGCGCTGAAATCCGAGCCGCGCATCCAGGCCTCCGCCGTGCTGACGGTCTCCCCGGGATTTCTGCAGCCGCTGACGCCGGAAAACGTGACCCTGGGACCGGGTGGAACGATTAACGTCTCCGGCACGCTGGCTGAGGCTGGAGGCGGAGCGACGATTCGCTTTGCACTTTCGGACACACCCGCCGGTGCCGGCGGTGGAGCGGGGTCTCTGAGTGCTCCGGTCTGCCAGCGCACGGGCAAGGCCTTCACCGCCTGCACGGTCACCTACACAGCACCAGCCGTGATACCCGCGGTGGCGGTCAACTATATCGTCGCTACGGCGGGCGCATCGCCAGCCCGCACTGAAGCGGCGGTGCTCCTGAATGCGGCAGGCATCTCCAGCAATCCCATGGGCCATCAAGGGCCGCTGCCTGTGCCAATGGCTCTGGGCAGCTCGGGCGGCAACAACAGCGATTTCGACCAGACGGGCACCTCGATTGTGGATTGCTGCAGCGGCACCCTCGGTGCTCTCCTCCAGGACGCGAATGGGCTGCAGTATCTGTTGAGCAACAACCACATCCTGGCCAGAAGCGACCATGCCAGTCCCGGTGACGAAATCGTGCAGCCGGGGCTGATTGACAACAACTGCACGCCTAACGGAGACGGGCCAGGCACAGTACCCGTGGCGTCATTGACGCAATGGTTGCCGCTGCTCTCTCCGCAAACCAATGTAGATGCAGCGATCGCCCAGGTTGCGTCGCACACGGTAGACCCCACGGGCAGCATCCTGGAGCTTGGGGCAAGGCTGCCGGACGGCACTCTGGCCGCCGCACCTCCGGGAATCTCATCCAGCGGAGGCAAAGGCGAAATAGCCAGCCTGCAGATGCACGTGGCGAAAAGCGGACGCACCACGGGGCTGACCTGCGGCGCAGTCTCAGCCATCGGGGTAGATGTTTCCGTGGACTATTACCGCGACTGTGCCGAGACCAAGCCCTATTTGACCAAGCAATTTACAAATCAGATTGGCCTAAGCGGCGACCGGTTCAGTGATGCCGGCGACTCGGGCGCACTGGTGGTGGATGCGGGCAGCGCCGAGCCCGTCGGTCTGTACTTTGCCGGGGGCACAGACACGGCCGGTGTGGTCCAGGGGATGGCCAACCCGGTGAGTGAAGTGCTGAGCGAGCTGGGAGCGCAGTCCGGCGGCTCAACCAGCTATACCTTTGCGGGCGGAGCCGACCATGCCGTCAGCTGCCTGAGCTTTGGAGACAGCACCATCGCCGCCGCGCAGGGCCGTGCCCTGAGCGATGGCGAGATCGCCCGCGTGCAACAATCTTTGCCTGTCGCGCGGCAATGGATCAGTCCCGCGGCCGGCATCCTGGGTGTTGCGATGGGCAAAAGCAGCGACCATCCGGGCGAGGCGGCGGTCATTGTCTACGTGGATGAGGCAACTCATTCGGCGATTCCACCGCTTGCCGCAGGTGTTCGCACGGTTATCATCCCCACAACGGCGCGCGCGGTTGCTCTGGGCGCCGCGCCGATGTCGGTTTCGCTCATCGACGCGGACAACCTCAGTTCGACGGCACTGAGCCAGGCGTTGACCGTGAAGCGTCAGCGTGTCCGCGATCTGATGATGCAATATCCGGCGTTTTTTGGTCTGGGAGTGGGCCAGAGCCTGGATAATCCCCGCGAGGCGGCACTGGTCATCTATGTGGACCGCAGGCAATTGCCCGCGGTTCTGCCCACGGTCATTGGCGGGGTACGCACTCGCTATGTCGTGATGGACCGGCTCCATGTGACGCGGTCCTATGCAACCCCGTTTGAGGCGCGCGGGCACTGCATGCCTCACGAGGAAAGCGAAGTGCATTCGGCGGCTTTCACACGGTCACGCATGTTGCCTCTACCCTGAAGGCGCTCCGCGAACCGAGCAGCCAGGAGGATACGCAGGGATTTTTCGCATCCGCGTTCCGTCTGGCTGCTGAGCGGTTAAGCCAGAGCCGCATCGATGGCAGCGGACAGAGTCCTGAGGCCGGCAGCCACATCGGCGCCCAGATGAACGCGAAGCGCCCGGCGCCCACGCGACTCCAGCACGGCCAGGTCCCCGGCAGCCTGCGCGGCAATCACAACTCCAAAGCTGTATCTCTGCCCAGGAATCGCCACGTCAGCCGCGTGGTCCGCAGTGATCTGCAGAAAGACGCCGGTGTTCGGCCCACCCTTGTAGTCCTGCCCGGTTGAATGCAGAAAGCGCGGTCCAAAACCGAGACAGGTGGCAACATGCTTCGCATCACGGACCTTGTGCCGAAACGCCTGAATGGCTGCTTCGTGCTGCGGGAACATGGGCAGAAAGGCGAGCGCGGCAAAGTAATCGCCCGCCTGCATCTGGCTCAAGTGCGCCTTCAGGTAGCCGGCCAGGGTTGCCGAGGGGGCGGCAGCCTTGAGCTTTGCGGCATAGGCGTCCGTGGCGTAAAGCTGAATGCCACCGTCGGTCAGAACAGAGTTGCGTTCGGGCAGCTTGCCGGTCTCTTCATACTTGGTAGTCAGAGCGCGGGTTTCCACCTTGGCGGATTCCACGTCGGGCTGGTTAAAGGGGTTGATGCCCATCACCGATCCGGCGACCGCCGTGGCGACCTCCCACGTGAAGAACTGGCCGAAGACTTCGTAGCGGTCTGCAACTTCAAAGTGCACCACGGGATGGCCGGCGGTTTCCAGCGCCGCCACCTTGGCATCGAGGCTCGCGTCACTGGTGCCGGTCAGCTTCACATATGCAAAGACGCGATCGTTTCCATAAGCAGCGGGAGCGGCAATGGCCTCTCGGTCCACGGGTGTGATGCCCTTCCCTACCTTGCCGGTCGATTCGGCAATGAGCTGTTCGAGCCAGGCACCCAAGTCGTGAATCTCCGGCGACGCAAAGATCGTAATTTTGTCGCGGCCACTATTGGCTGCGGCGCCGAGGATCAGGCCAAGCTCGACGGCTGGATTCTCGGCCGGGGGCTGCTTCGCCTGGACCACGCCCTTTTCCGCCTCGGCAAGCAACCGGGGCGTATCGAGCCCGGCCACAGTGGCGGCAATCACCCCGAAGTTCGAGAGAGCAGAATAGCGACCACCGATCTCAGGGTCGCCGTAGAAAATGTGACGAAAGCCGTCCGCCTTGGCCACTTGCTCCATCTTGGAGCCTGGGTCGGTGATGGCGATGAAACGATCGCCGGCGTTGCCTCTGCCAACAGCCTTCTCCATCTCAGCAAAAAAGTACTGCTTCAGGATGTTGGGCTCCAGCGTTGACCCGGACTTGCTGGCGACAATGACCACGGTTTCCGCCAGATTGATCTTGTCGCGCACAGCTCTTACCTGCGCAGGATCGGTGGAATCCACAATATGTAGCGCAGGGAACCCGGACTGCTGACCAAAAGTCTCAGCCAGCACCTCAGGGCAGAGGCTGGAACCGCCCATTCCCAGCAGCAGCGCGGATTTGAAGCCGGCAGACCTCACCTCCGCAGCCAGCTCCGCAAAGGTGGCCAGATCTCTCTGCTGGCGCTCGACGATATTGATCCAGCCAAGCCACTTCTCTTCGCCGTCCTGGGTCCACAGCGTTGAGTCTTTCTTCCAGAACCGGGCTACTTTGCTATTCGCTTGCCAGTCAGCAGAAGCTGCTTCGACAGCTCCGCGCAGAGACGCAGGTAAAACAAATCGGAAGGTCATATTTCCTCTTGATTGAGCCTCAAAATGATTGGATGCCTGGAACGGCACGCCCGACCGAGAAAATCGGGCCTGGCGCGGTGCAGGGTACGTCTTGCAAATCAGGTTGATCTGTTCAGGTTGGTCTGGATGGCTGAGATACAGGGCTGATCTGACGCGACTGCAGCCATAAACTGTTGGACTAAAAGCGACGATGCGGCAACCTGAAGTCGTAGGCAACGCCAGCCGTGAAGCCTCGCGGGTGGAGCGTTTCATTGAACAGCGAAGGCCACCACTCAAACTCGTAGTTGCCCCGGAGCCAGACATTCCCCATCAGACGGTATTGTGCTCCGCCACTGACGGAGTAGATGGTTCGGCTGTCATGCGTGTACGTGTAGTCGTTGTTAAAGAGGAAGTCAATGGCGCCGAACCCAACCTTTGCGCTAGCCATGGGATAGAAATTTTTGAAATGTTGCCAAGAATAGTTTGCTCCCCCAAGGAAGCTCGTCTCACGGACATTGGGCTGGCTTGAGGAGCGGTTGAAGTTGATGTCCTGGAACTGCCCTTCGATTGCAAGTCCGTGTGCGCGGCTTGTGAGGAAGGACGGGCTATAGTCACCCCAGATCGTATACCCAAGCATGTCCCCGGAGCCCAGGGAAGGGTTGAAGACGGAAACTCCGCCGCCGATTTCAAATGGCAGGACATCTTGTTTCGCGGACGGAACTGTCTGACCAGATAAGGAACCTGCGGTAATGGAGAAAAATAGGACAACTGCAGAGACGATAAAAGCCTTTCGGAACATTTGCATCTCCTTGAAAAGACCGCAGAGCTTTCGTATCCCAGGACGCATCCTATCGGAAACTGTCCGGCTGCAGATCTGGAATTGCAAGGCAAGAAACAGTATCAGTGCTCAAGCTCGATAGTTCTCACTGACGCATTCCATATGGGCCTTTCAAGATCGGCCCGGCCAACTCAAAATAGCAGGTCACCGGACTCGGCTTCGGCCGCCGAAATGAAACTTTGGAGTGCCTCAACTCGATCCACGACCAAGTGCTTCGATGAACTTAGACGCAGCATCCCCGGCAATAGCTCTACCGCATTTTTCATAACGGACAGTACCGAAGTAAAGGTCGGGTAACGGTTGTCGCGTCCGACCTTGACCAGCGCCCGCATGGCGCCGACCGCGCCCAACTGTTCGAGAATATCGGCATCGCGCAGAATCACAGCCTCCAGGCGCAGCGGGGAGTCTTTGGGCTGATGGGTCTGTATGACTTCAGTCACTGCCTCGAGCTTCTCCGGCGGGAATCCCCATGGGGGCAACAATTCCCCTGCGCGTGCAACGGTATAGGGAACATGATCCCAGCGCGCCAACTCTGCGGGGTCCTCCGGTCTGTGTCCCACGAAGACGCCCAGATCGTGAAGCCATGCAGCGGCAAACATGACGTCGTCGTCGTAGTCGAGGCCATCCGCAATCGTCCTTGCCAGGGCATAGAGCCGCGGTTGATGCCCGAACTTGTCGATTGGCCTGGCTTGAGAACGGATGTACTCCACCACGGACTCGCGCCATTGCGCCGGCATCAGGAAGCGCCCCCGGGCCACCTGGGCGAAATGCGAATCAAATCCAAACCACCCAGATCCTGCACCGCAAAGATGGGAGACATCGCAGGAACTGCGACAATACCTCGCTCCGGCAACTCAACACCCTCAAATCCAGGACTTGTGAGGCGTGCCGATCCCGCGGCGGCAAAAAGATAAGACAAGCCGCGCAGCGGCTCTGCCCGGCCGGGCAACGAAGTGCTGGGCCGGCTCACATTGACCGGGACGCGCTCGATGCAGAAATAGTCATCTTCCAGCAGCACTGTACGGTCGGCCCCGGGTCGAGCGGGCACCTTTCCGGCTCGCGTTGTAAGACGGATGGCTTCCAGGGACTTTTCAATTTGCAATTCGCGGGGTCGTCCGTAATCGTAGAGGCGATAGGTCAAGTCGCAATTCTGCTGGGTTTCTAAAAGGACTGAACCAGACCAAATGGCGTGCACAGTTCCCGCGTCCACAAAGACCATGTCTCCGGCTGCGATTGATACGATATTGAGTCGGCTCTCCATCGTGCCGTCGTGGATGGCGGCCCTTACCTGCTCCAGAGTTGTTCCCTGCCTGAGCCCGAGCGCGACTTTCGCCCCCTCTTCAGCTGCCAGAGCATACCAGCACTCGGTTTTGCCGCGAGGATAGCCATATTTTTGCGCCAGAGCATCATCCGGGTGCACCTGGACGCTCAGTTTCGCGCGGGCGAAGATCATCTTAATCAACAAGGGCGACCCGGCAGCGGAGACGCCTGGGCCCAGCATCGCCAGTGGAGCATCGCGGAAAAGCTCCGCAAGAGGCTTGCCCGTATGAGGACCCGAGGCAACTTTACACTCGTCACCCGTCAGCCACACCTCCCCGACCGGTCCATTCGACGATGTGAAGGGATACCAGGGGTTCAGGTCGTTGGAGCCCCACACGCGTGCCACGAACTCCGGTTCAATGCGGAAAGGCGCAAGTTCCGCGAAAACACCCGCCGCACCTGAATTCACAGGCTTTGCTCCTGGTCGAAGGAATCGAAGACGCTTGGTTCGCAGCATTACGGCACACCATTCGGGGCCGGTTTTGACACCTGCCTATGCGCAAGATTAATCCCCAATGTAGCAGAACGCAGGCAGAAAGGGGCGCACGCCCAACGGGTCGGGAGGATCAGCGAACCGGGGCAGTGTGGTTCTTATGCAGCGCGTCCGATTACGGACACCAAGACCCACTGTCTCGCACTTTCATTGAACTTTATCGCACCCCATTTCGTCGTATGAATAAGCATCGGACTGGATGAAGCGGGCGCCGTATGCAGTTTTGTGCGAGTTGCCCGCGGCAGGGATATCTGCTGTGGGATAGAGGCTAATCCGACTTAGGATTGACGGTAGTGTGACACCCGCGCATTTCAGGCGATGGAGCAGCGAAGCGGCCGGACATGAATTCATCCGACCGCGTTCAGCCTGACAAGAAGATTTCCGCAACAATGTAGATCGGGTTCATCCGGCCAATGCGCAAGTGATAGAGCGCACACGTCATTCTGGGCCGCACGTCGTAAAAGATTGGTGAAAGAGGATTGTATGAGACGGTCTCTTTGGGTCTTCGTGATTTTCATCGCAGCAACGCAACTCTGGGCTACCAAAGCAATCACCGTGGGCCAGCTCGAGGACATGTTGCGCTCCATGCAACAGCAAAAGAAGTCCGACTCCGAGATCGCGGATGCACTCAAACAGGTGCAACTGAGCGAAGAGTTGACGGTCAGCACCATGAATGGGCTGGTTCAATATGTTCCTGGACGGCTCACCACAGAACAGATTTATGTACTTGCCGCGCGGAGCGCCGATCTTGCCCCACCCGCGGCCGATCTTCCATCAACCCCTGCGCCAGACGCGGCTGCGCAAAAGGCTATCCTGGACAAGACTGCCAGCTATGTGGCGGGCGTATATGAAAAATTGCCCGCCTTGACCGCCACAAAGACGACCTTGCGCTTTCAGGATAACGTCGAAGCAGTGGCATCCAGCTCCGGAGTGAAGGGCAGCGTAACCGATGTGGTGACAGACCCGGGCTTCTCCAACGCGGCTTCGTTCATCCGTTTCATCAATTCGACTGAGACGCACATCACTAACAATCATGGCGCGGAAAAACCTCCGGCCGGCAAAGACACAACACCCTGGGGCGCAAACCGCATGAT
>JAJZGF010000159.1 GCA_021805025.1 Acidobacteriota bacterium | reverse complement strand
AGATGATTCGCTGTCCCGATGTAAGCGGCCTTTCGATTGGCAGTGAGCCCAAAACCTGACCCTCTGCAACGATGCGAAATTCCTCTCCGGAAGTAAAGGCACTATAAAAATTGAACTGGTTGATTAGCCTTTCGCCGAGAAGTCCTGGCAGCAGACTGCCAAGGTGATCCTGCATGATTAGGTCGCGCGAGCCCATCGTCCGCAGCAGTCCAGAGAACTCGGAAGCCTCAATGCGCGCGAAGACGCCACTGCGTACCAGGGTAGCCCAGAGTTCGTCCGGATCTGCCCCACCTTTTTGAGCAATGATTGAGAGGATTTGTTGTACAAGGGTCGATGCATGCACCGCATCGGGAGCCGGCGGCTCAACCCAACCAGAAATTAATAATCGGATCATTGCGATTATCTGAACGAGTCCTTCCCGGATTTGATCCGAAAATCCTGATTTTCGAGTCAGTTCCCGTTCTATTGCGAAGCAACGCAGGATAGCTGGTTCGCCGGCTCTCCGCCCGGAACGACCCAGGCGTTGTCGCAAGCTTGCCACTGAGGGTGGCGGGCCGATCTGCGCCACACTGCGGATATTGCCAATATCGATCCCAAGTTCAAGCGTAGTTGTGCAAACTGCACTAGCCGGCCGTTCGTATTGCTCCGGCGAACCCCATGGTTGACGTGTCCGGGGTTTGCGCAGGTAGGCTACTTTGCCAGTTTTGCGGCGTAGGCGGCCGGGGTGAGTTCGGCCAGTGATTGGATGGAGCGGTCGGCCAGGCCGGGAAGCACGTCGGCCAGGTACTGGCGAATGGGCACGCCGAGTTTGCGGCAGCTCTCCATGATGGAGAAAATGGCCGCTATCTTGGGACCAGCTTCCTTACTGCCGATCTGCAACCAGTTGCGCCTTCCGATTGCAATCGGCCTCATTGAATTTTCCGCCCAGTTGGTACTCAGCTCGATCACCGGATGCTTCAGGAAGCACGTCAGCTTTTCCCATCGCTTCAACGTATAGTCGATGGCCTGACCAGCAATGGATTTCTTCAGATAAACGCGCGATGCTTTCATCTTCAGCAGCAGTGCCTGCAATTGCTCCAGCAGCGCGGGCGCGCGCTCTTGCCGCAGCGCATGGCGGTCTTCGAGCGTCAGGCTTTGTTCGCGAGCCTCGCGATCGATGGTGAACAGCTCGTCCATGAGCGCGACAGTGCGTTCCAGTCCGCTGTCCGCGGCATGGCCTTGGGTCTGCACTTTGAGGGCATCGATAAAGCGTCTTCGCGCATGAGCCCAACAACAAGCACGCGTCACATTTTTTGTGCCAACATCCTTTTCGTACGCGGCATAGCCGTCGGTGTGAAGAATGCCGCCATAATTCTTGAAGAACTCTCGGGGCACTTCTCTTGCGCGCGTCATTTCGAAGTCGAAGATGACGCCCTTGATCGGCGCGCTGTACTGCCAGAACCAGGCTCTGTGATTCTCGCCCTTCTTGTCCGGCGTCTGCACGCCGCAGTAGGTTTCGTCGGCCTGGACGTAGCCGCCGGTCAGCAGATCGCGCGCCATCCCATCCACAACGGGGATCAGCAGCTCGCCCACGCCGAGCACCGCATCGTTGATGGTGCTCAGCGCCACGTCGATGCCAGCATCGCGGCGCAGCATGGCCTGCTGACGAAACAATGGCAAGCTATCGGCATATTTGCGAATAATGAATTCGATGATGGTCTCATCGGCGAAGATCGATTTCGGCGCGATGCGCGCGGGTGCGGCGGCGGTGTTCACGCCTTGCTCTTTGCAGGCCGTGCAGGCGCGCTTCTCGCGCATCAGCACAGTCACAAAGTACTCGACTGGCTTCATGGACAACAGCTCGGTCCGTTCGTAGCCAATAAGCTTTTTCTCTTTGCCGCACTTGCCGCAAGCGCATTGCTCGGGGGCTGAGGCGATGATCTTCTCCACGCGCTCCAGATGCGCTGGCAACTCATTGCGGCCGGGATGATTTTTACGCGCGCTCTGCTGCTTTGCCGTGGGAGATTTGCTCTCTCCATCGTCTGCAGACTGTTCCGGCAGCGGGCCGCGCTCCACTTCGCCAGCGACCTCTTCACTGGACACACCAGGCTCGCCGACGAGCAACTCCAACTGGAGATCGGATAACTTCTCGCTCTGCTTGCCATACTTCCGGATGCGCTCCAGGCGTAACGCTTCCCTCAACTGTTCGATGATGGCCTCTGCCGCGAAAAGTGCTTGATCCTTTTTCGCGATGGCCTGGTCCTTCGCTTCGATCTTCTGCCGCTGCTGCTGCAACTGCTCCTTCAACTGCGCGACGATAGAAGCCGCGACCGGGTCAAGCACTGCGGCAAGAGGCGACATGGAAGCGGGGTTCATCTGCTTCCATTATCTCAAAACGCGTTGTGGATAAGATCATGAATCGCCTGTATTCATGCGGTCTTTCAAGATATTTCTGCCACCTCGTCCAGAGGCTGGCGCAGCCACTTCCTCTTCCTGGTTTCGGCAAGATCAATGCCTCCTAGAAGCATCGCGAACTCCGCCTGCGTCAGTTGCACGTGGCCATCTTCGGAACTCGGCCAACGCATGCGACCCTGTTCCATGCGGCGCGCGCAGACCCATGCGCTCGATCCATCATAGAAGTAGATCTTCATGCGGTCTTTTCGCTTGTTGGCAAAAAGAAACAGATGCCCGCTCTGCGGCGACTGCCTGATCTGGCCAATGACCAGACTGTGGAGCCCATCGAAGGAGAGCCGCATGTCGGTTGCGCCAGTGGCCACATAAATGCGTGTGGCTGCGCCCAAACCAAACATCGCGCTACGCCTCGCAAAGCACGGCCATCAGATGCCGCAAGGTGAGGCCATCGAAGTCCCGTTCAACAGTAATGCGGATGCCGCCAGCCATCTCGACAATCAGTCCGGAACTCTTCACTGCAACTGTGGACATACGACGGTCTTCGACAATCTCCACAGGGAAAAACGCTGTTGTGGCTGTGGCGTGGTGTTCGGCCGTCGGCAATGACCTGGCCGAGGAATGCTTGCCCGCATGACGGCGATGCAGACTGGAAAAACTCGATACCTGCATCTGGTGCTGTCGGCAAAAATCGCGTATGCTCTGACCGCTCTGTTCAAAAGCCGAGAGCAATGCCGCAACCTCAGCAGAGCTGCACCGCCGCCGAACGATAGGAGAAGAAATGTCTGACTGGTTCATGCCTCCAGTCAATCACCTTCGTCCTCCCATGAAAAGGATGGCTTTGCCCGGAGCAATACACATGAATCGCCCCGGTCTGTCCTTGATAGCCCGCGTCTCCCCAGACCTTTTTCTCTGCGCCGTGCAGCAGGTCGGGCAACATATGCGCATAGGCCGCGCTGGCTGCCGTAGTGATCACCGAATGCACGATGACTTCCTTGCTATCCACGCCAATATACGCTTTGGCTCCGAAATACCGCTGCTGTCCCTTCCGAGTCTGGTGCATCGCGGGATCGCGCTGGCCGGTAGAGTTCTTCGTCGAACTGGGCGCGTTGATCCGCGTTGCATTCAGATGGTTCCAGTACTGATGCGGATGCCTTTGCTATCCAGATAGAGATTCACCACGTCCAGCATCGCACCGCACAACTCGTGCTGCTCCAGCAGATGACGGAAGCGCAGGACCAGATGCAATCTCACGCCAAGTGCGCCGCGCACAACCAGGCCGTGCTCAAGCACATCTCCTTCAATCCCATCCGATTCGATCGCGTCAAACACAAAGGCGACATCGGGGCCCGAAGATTCATCGCAGCCACTCCACGCAAATATCGCGCTCAACTCCTACGACTCAAACGAACTTCGTACAATCGCCCTGCGTGTACCCTCGACAGCGCTGCGATAGTTAGCCAAAGTTTAGTACACTATGTCTGAAGTCACCTTTGTAATAAATTGAGGTGTGGAACGTTGAAGAAGGCTCTCATCACAGGTATCACCGGCCAAGACGGCGCATATCTTGCAGAACTGCTGCTCAAGAAGGGGTACGAGGTGCATGGCATCAAACGCCGCACGTCCCTCTTCAATACTGCGCGAATCGATCACCTCTATGAGGACCCTCACAGGCCTAATCCAAAGCTGATCCTTCACTACGGCGACATGACCGACTCGACGGGCCTCCTTCACATCATGCAGAAGGTTCAACCGGATGAGGTTTATAACCTCGCCGCGCAATCGCACGTTCAGGTCAGCTTCGAAGAGCCAGAGTACACCGCTAACTCCGACGCCGTTGGCGTGCTGCGAATGCTAGAGGCAATACGTATTCTGGGCTTGTCTGAAAAGACACGCTTTTACCAGGCTTCTACCTCGGAACTATACGGTCTTGTGCAGGAGACTCCCCAGTCAGAGACGACCCCGTTCTACCCCCGCTCTCCCTACGCCGTGGCCAAGATGTATGGTTACTGGATTGTGGTGAACTATCGCGAGGCCTACGGCATCTACGCCTGCAACGGAATCCTATTCAACCATGAGAGCCCGCTGCGCGGCGAAACGTTTGTGACCCGCAAGATCACTCGTGGTCTTGCCCGCATCAAGATGGGCTTGCAGGACAAGCTGTTCATGGGCAATATCGACGCCAAGCGCGACTGGGGTCATGCTCGCGACTACGTCGAAATGCAGTGGCGGATGCTTCAGCAGGATAAGCCACAGGACTTCGTCATTGCCACCGGCGTCCAGTACAGTGTGCGCGAATTCATCGAGCGGTGCGCGGAGCGCCTCGATCTCAAGCTCACCTTCCAGGGCGCGGGTATCAATGAGGTTGCTGTCAATGAAAAGGGGGAAGTTGTGGTGGCTATCGATCCACGCTACTTCCGTCCTACGGAGGTCGAAACTCTGCTCGGCGATCCCACCAAGGCCAAGCAGATACTTGGGTGGGTGCCGACCACGACCTTTGACCAGCTCGTGGCCGAGATGGTTGACGCAGACCTACAGTCGGCAAAGCGTGATGCGCTCGTTCGCGAACACGGCTACTTAGTCTACAACGTCCGGGAGAGCTAGCCATTGCAGACTGATGCCCCAATCTACATCGCCGGACATCGCGGCCTGGTCGGCTCGGCCATCTGCAGGGAGCTCATTCGACTTGGTTTCACGAATATCATCACCCGTACCCACGCAGAACTGGATCTTACGAATGGCTCAGCAGCTCTTGATTTCTTCGCGGAGCAGCGGCCGGAGTATGTGTTTCTAGCCGCTGCCAAGGTCGGCGGTATTCTCGCCAACAACACTTACCCTGCCGATTTCATCGGCACCAACCTTGCTATTCAGTCGAATGTTATTGAGGCGGCCCATAAGCACGATGTAGCAAGGCTGCTCTTCCTAGGCAGCTCTTGCATTTATCCGAAGCTTGCTCCGCAGCCCCTCCACGAGGATTCCCTCCTTACGGGGCCCCTTGAGCCCACAAACCGCCCGTACGCGCTAGCAAAGATCGCCGGCATCGAGATGTGCTGGGCTTACAACAGGCAGTTCGGCACGCGCTACCTCGCCGCTATGCCCACCAACCTCTACGGCCCCGGCGACAACTTCGACCTCGCCAACTCGCACGTCCTGCCCGCATTGATCCGCAAAGCTGCAATTGCCAAGAAAAGTCGGGCGCCGGAAATGGTCGTGTGGGGTAGCGGCACCCCAAGGCGTGAGTTCCTGCACTCGGACGATCTTGCCAAGGGCTGCCTCTTTCTCATGAATCTTCCCGATGAACGCTTTGACGAGATGCTCAGTGAAGATATTGCGCCGCTTGTCAACATCGGCACCGGAGAAGACATTACGATCAGGGAGCTTGCCCATATGGTCGCCCGGACGGTGGGTTTCGAAGGTGAACTGGTCTTCGATACCTCCAAACCCGACGGCACACCGCGCAAGCTGATGGACTCCGGAAAGATTCATGCTATGGGCTGGCGTCACGAGATCGAGTTGGAAGACGGCATCCGGCGCACATGGGGAGAAGTCAAGGATCTCTTCGGTTGAACGTGTCGCACACATCGTGGTACAGGGATTGCCTCATCCCCTGTACCTAACATTTTTTGTGCTCATCCCACATGCTGTCTGTGAGGCTGTGAAAACTCCGTAGCGGCAGCCTTCTGGGATGCTGCGGGGTTTATTGTTATGCTGCGGCGTTCTCCAGATCGTTTCAAGGTTGAGTTCGCTTAAAGCGGAAGATGGATTTCCGTCGTATTGGCGGAGCGTCCCACTGTTGCGTACCGGCTAACATACTCGCCGCAATATTTCCCCGCTATGCTGACCATGGTGTCTACAAGGCTTCGCCTTGGGACGCAAACGATGAGGTAAGAATAAAGAACACTCTGCGATAAAGAACTGCCCCGCCCCTTTTTCTCAGGGAGCGTACGGGGTACCCCTCTGCCGACTGATCCTGATCACGGTTGAAGATTGCGTCATGAGGCATTCATGTTTGAGCGAGGTTCGTCGTATCCCTCGTTGGCGAAGTATTTCAGAGAAGCGGCAGATTTTGCAACTGACGATGGCAGCCAGAGCCAGCGTTGCCGAAGTGGCTCGCTAGCATGGATTGAATGCGAAGCACGTGCTCGAGTGGCGCCGCGCCTTTGAGCGTGGGTAAGTAGAGTATCTCGTCTGATCTGGCCTAATACTACAGTTGTAGACAGAAGATAAGCTGGACTCGCTCTGGTTTGTGTTTCTCTGCTGTTTGCTATGGAGAAGTGACTATCTGGATGGAAGCGTGAGTTATTGCGTGCGCATGGACCGATTGCGGAGCTGTTTGCGCGTTCAGAGCCTCGTGCGCGCAGCCTGGCATATTTACAAGGCTTGTTGAGCGGCTGTGAGCGGAAGAACAGCTGGCAGTTGGCTGAGTGGATGGGCGAAGCGGCTCCCTATGCGATCCAGCACCTGTTGTGCCGTGCGCGCTGGGACGCCGATCAGGCGCGGGATCGTGTACGCAGCTATGCGCTCGAAGAATTGCACAGTGCAGACGGGGTTCTGATCGTCGATGAGACGGGTTTCCTGAAGAAGGGCACCCACTCGGCGGGCGTGAAGCGCCAGTATAGCGGGACGGCCGGACGGATCGAGAACAGCCAGGTCGGTGTGTTTCTCTGCTACGGCAGTGACAAAGGGGCGGCGCTGGTAGACCGCGAACTCTACATTCCGCAGGAGTGGATTGCGGATCGCGAGCGGCGCAGCGAAGCCGGGATTCCCGAGACGGTCGAGTTTGCCACCAAGCCGGAGTTAGCACGGCGCATGATCGGGCGCGCACTGGACTCTGGCGCAATGGTGGCCTGGGTTGCAGCCGACGAGGTTTACGGCCACGACAGCAAGTTGCGCCGGTTTCTGGAGGAGAGGCAGATGGCCTATGTGCTGGCTGTGGCCTCGGACCAGCGATTGTGGCAGTCGGATTTTATGCAGCATCGAGTAGACTCGATTGCGCGGAGTCTGCCCGCATCTCGATGGAAGCGTCTCTGTGCCGGGTTCGGCAGCAAGGGAGAACGGCTCTACGACTGGGCGTTCATGCCATTGTCGAAACAGGATGGTTGGGCGCGGGCGCTTCTGGTGCGGCGCAGCATTGAAGAGAAGCCAGAGTGCGCTTACTATTTGTGTTACGCACCCACCGAGAAAGCCGCGCTTGAAACCCTGGTCCGAGTGGCTGGCCAACGCTGGTTGATCGAGCAATCCTTTGAGACGGCTAAAGGCGAATGCGGACTGGATCACTACGAGGTGCGCCACTGGCAGGGCTGGTATCGGCATATCACGCTGTCCATGCTGGCCCATGCCGTGTTATCTGTGCTGCGAGCGCGTGGAGAAAAAACTCCCGACGCCCAAGTGCGGGCAACCCGGCGCTGGCGATCAAACAGCCGTCCCATTCATAGAGGTCTTGAGAGAGAACAGGCTCGCGCGGATGCACACGAGATGAGATCCGCGAGGCTCCCCGCCTGACACCGTCCGGTGTCAGATTTGGGCATACGCCAGACTTAGAAGCGGTATGCCAAAATGCAACTCCAACTCAGGCCCCCTCGCGCCTTGATTAAGCGCTCGGTTGCCCTCGTACGTCTCGTTTTGGGCCTGAGCATAAAAAAATGGATGTATGTAGAGATGTCAGTTGAGATAGGTGCCGATAGTAACACC
Source organism: Acidobacteriota bacterium (assembly GCA_021805025.1). Taxonomy (GTDB): domain Bacteria; phylum Acidobacteriota; class Terriglobia; order Terriglobales; family Acidobacteriaceae; genus Telmatobacter. The sequence continues at coordinate 303 of JAJZGF010000159.1, read as the reverse complement.
AAGGCAACAAAACAAGGGTTGAGGTTCGGTTCGTTTGATCCTCAGCGCCAAATAGCAAGTTCCGCAGATCGTGCTTCGGCTCTCTTATGGTGTGCACACCGGGAGTAGCTTTTAAAAACCGTTACATGCGCGCAATCAGAAAGTGTGCGAGGCAAAGTTATGAAGACGTTATTGTATTCGCTCTTGTCTTCTCTGACGATTACAGCAGTTGCATTTGCAAATCCAACTGTCAACAGTCCATCCAGTGGCGACTATGTGGGATCGCCCTTTACCCTTTCTGCAAGTTCCGCCACATGCTCGTCT
>JAJZGF010000025.1 GCA_021805025.1 Acidobacteriota bacterium | reverse complement strand
CGACTGGCACCAGAGCGGAAACGGCGCGGTCGCTCCGTTTATGGCGCACATGGAAACGGAATTTGGCGCGCCCACAAGCCTTGAAGACTTTGAACGCAAGGCGCAGATGTTGGACTATGTGGGCCACCGCGCTATCTTTGAGGGTTTCGCAGCGCATCTCTGGCAGCCCAACTCGGGCCGCATGATCTGGATGACGCAACCCGCCTGGCCCAGCATGGAGTGGAACTTCCTGAGTTGGGATTATGACACGCAGTCCAGTTTCTACGGTACTCAGAAAGCGTGCGAGCCAGTCCATGCGCAGTTGAATCTGGAAGACGGTTCCATTGACCTGATCAATTTGGGCGATGCGCGTTCCTTCAAAGTCGAGACTCGTGTCCTGTCTCTCGAAGGAAAAATCATGAGCGACCAGACCAACCAGATTGAAGCCGCAGCCGATGCACGCACTCCGGTAGGCAAGCTCAGTCTGGACAAACTCGCGCCTGGACATACCGTATTGATCGCTTTGAAAGTCAGCGACGCCCAGGACAAGCCGGTGAGCGACAATCTCTACTGGTGGGCGCAGCAAGAGGCAACCCTGCGGGAGCTGGACGGCATGGCCTCAGCTCACTTGATAGAATCAGCCTCTATGAGCGAGGAGCGCGGGGAGCAAATTGCGACCGTCAAGCTGGAGAACACAGGCAGTGTCCCGGCTCTGCTCATCAAGCTCACTCTGATGGATGCCGATACACACCAGCGCATCCTGCCCGCATACTATAGCGAAAACTACGTATCGATGCTGCCGGGAGAGTCTCGGGTCATTACGATCGCGTTTCCGAAGGGTGCCACAAAACCGGAGATTGATCTGCGCGGCTGGAATCTCCAGAAGAGCCCGACCCAAGTGGACGGAGGGTCGTGACAGGCTCGCAGAAAAGCGCGGCGGAGACTGGCACTGGTGGCAACCGTCAGGGTTGAACCAGCAGGCCTTCCGGATCTTCCTGCCTGCGCTGGGTCATGATCTTGTGGCGCAGTCCGCATGACTCCCGGATCACCAGCTCAACTGGAAGAACGATCCGCTTGCCCCGGTCGGCAGTGTCACCATTCAACAAGCGCGAAAACAGAATGTTGGCGCCCATGCGCGCCATGTCGGTGATTGGCTGACGTACCACCGTCACCGCTGGACTGAGAATATTGGCAGTCTCAAAGTCATCGAATCCCACCAGAGCTACCTGCTCCGGTATGCGCACCTTGAGACTGGAAAGCGCATGGATCGCATTCCGTGTCAGCAGGTTGTTGCTGCAGAAGATTGCAGTCGGAGGATTCTTGCGGTCCAGAACCCCGCGCAGAGTGGCCAGCATCTCCGCCTGCGTCGCATTGCCGAAACAGGCCTCCTGCTTCAGAGCTGCTTTCTTCATCGCCTCACGATAACCTTCAAATCGTGCCTTGATGGTGTAGAGGCTGCGTGAGAGGCCGAAGAAAACAATATTGCTGTGACCGTGCTGAATGAGGTGATTCACGCCTAGCTGCGCGCCGAACTTGTTTTCAACCACAACGCTGTCAAAGCTCCCGTTTTCAATGGGCCGGTCAAGCGTCACAATGGGCGTTCGGTTGAATTCCGTGCCGGAAATCCGCGAGACTCCACCCGCGGCGGGAATGATGACAAATCCCTCCACCTGGCGGCGTAGCATACGCACTGCTTCGTTGTACTCGATGTCAACATCCTCATCCGCGGTGGCAATAATCACGGAGTAGGCATGCTCCTTGGCAACGACGCTGGCCGTTTGAGCGCAGATCGCAAAAAACGGATCCATAAGATTCGGCACGATGATGCCGATTTGATGCGAGCGCTGGTCGCGTAAGGCGCGAGCCACCTCATTGGGCCGGTAATTCAGCGCCGTGATTGCATCATATACTCGCTTGGAGGTTTCCTCGCTGACGCGAACGCTGCCGCTCAAAACACGTGACACAGTCATCGTGCCGACGCCGGCAAGCTTGGCAACGTCACTCATGCGTGGCGGACGGTTCACGGCTGGCTCGCTTTCCTTAGTGCCCACGGCAGCTCTGCGCAACCCCCACTTTTTCACGCGGATGTTGTGCCGGTCAAGAGATCATTCGGCGCTGAAAAGCCGGTTCAGCTGCGCCGCAGGGGTTTTTGCATCGGTACCACCTGTACTGACACATCCCGCACCTCGGCGAGAAAGCGATTCAGCACCGAGCCCCGGAGCAGAATATCCCAGCGCGACCGCACAGGTTGCCCAAAGATCACATGGGAGATACTCTCCTGCTGTGCATAGCGGATCAGCGCATCGGAGACATTCTTGTCTGTCAGGTTTACCACCTGGGCGCCCAGGTCACGCGCCATCCGCTGGTAATCCTGCAGCCTCGCGTGCGCCTCTGGATCGTTGTGGCCCTTGTCGTCCGGGCGTGCTACGTACACTGCATACCAGTTGCCGGCCAGACGTCCTGCCACTCTGGCCCCGACACGCAGCAATCGCTCAGTACCGGGCCGTGTGCTCAGGCACACCATGACCTTTTCAGGGATGGGCGCCTGTTCCAGGCCCTGGGTTCGCCGGTAGTCCGAGGCTCTTTTGCTTACCTGCTCCGCGGTCGTGCGCAACGAGAGTTCCCGCAGAAGGTTCAGGTTGCCCTTGCGGAAAAAATTGGCCAGCGACTGCTCCACCTTCTCAGGAGCATAAATCTTGCCTTCGCGCAGGCGCAACCGAAGCTCTTCCACCGTCACGTCGACGTTCACCACCTCATCGGCACGCTTGAAGAAGCTGTCGGGAACGGTCTCGCGGATCACCGTGTTCGCCGAGCGGTTCACGGCGTCATTGAGCGTCTCCAGATGCTGTATATTCACCGCCGTCATCACATTGATGCCGGCGTCCAGCAGTTCCAGCACATCCTCATATCGTTTTCGATTCTTGCTTCCGGGAACGTTCGTGTGCGCGAGTTCATCCACGATTACGGTGTGTGGTCGCCGCGCAAGAATCGCGTCGACGTCCATCTCCTTGAGCTCGACGCCGCGATACGGAATCACCCGCAGCGGAACCACCTCAATATCCCCGATCTTTGATGCGGTTTCTGCGCGTCCATGCGGTTCCACAAGGCCAATCACGATGTCCAGGCCTTGTTTGCGTTTCAAATGCGCGTCTTCCAGCATGTGGAAGGTCTTGCCTACGCCCGGGGCTGCGCCGATGTAAATACGCAGCCGCGCCGGTTCCGGTGAACGCTCAACCTTGATCTCAGCCATCGTTCAGCCCACCTCAACAGGATGATGTACGCTATCAAGCACCGCGACAGGCAGCGTGAACCGGAATGTCGTGCCATGGCCCAGGCGACTCTCAACCGCAATTTGCCCCCCGAGGGACTCCACCAGCCGCCGCACAAGCGCGAGGCCCATTCCTGTGCCGGCGTCAGAGAATGCATTGAACCGATCGAAGATTGTGCTGAGGCGTTCGGCCTCAATTCCGCGCCCGGTGTCCCGCACACTGAACTGGACAAAGTCCTTGATTTCTTCCGCCGCCAGTACGATTTCTCCCGCGGCCGGCGTGTAGCGCAAGGCATTGGAGAGCAAATTGTCGAGAATCGAGCGAGCGGCGCGGTGATCTGCCTGCACTACAGAAAGATCTGCAAAGGCGCTCACTTCCAGGCGAATCTGTTTTTCTGCGGCTTCGTCGCAATAGCGATCGCGCACTTCATTCAGCAGTGCATACGGCCTCAGCCTTTCGAGATTCATCTCGCGCTTTCCGGTGTCCAACTCGGCTACTTCAATCAGATCGGCCATCAGATCATTGAGTTTCTCTGATTGCCCCCCCGCTTCGCTCACCAGGTCGCTCTGAAGCGAAGTCAGTGGGCCTCCGTAGCCCTGCATCAGCGCATACAGTCCGCGCCGCAACTGCAGCAACGGACCGCGCAGCTTTCGGCTGGCCACGGAAATGAATTGTGTCTTGAAGCGATCTGTGTCCTGCAGAGTCGTCACGTCTTCCAGCGTGGTTACGGTGCCCAAAAGGCGTCCCTCGGAGTCGCGCATGGGGGTTGTCCGCAGTCGGTAACTCCGCGCCTGCTTTCCAATGCGCATGGGAAGCATCGCAGCGTCACCTTCCGCGGCCACAGCTTTCTGCATCGCAACCGCATCTCGTATCGCGCTCAGAATCTTGTCGCCCCCCGGTGTGGTTGTAAGGGCCATGCGATCCCCGGCTGCTTCGCCAAGAACTTCAGCCGCAGCCTGGTTCACTTTCAATACGTGGCCCTTGCTGTCGGTCACAATCACGGGCTCAAAAATGGACTGGAGGACTGCGTCCGAGAGCTGAAATTCCATCTGGCGGCGGCCCGCTTCGGTGTCGCGCAGATCACGCAGGCGAACGGCAATGCGGTTTAGTTCGCTTGCAATCACCCCGAAGTCGTCTCGGCTGACCCACGTCACCCGGTGTTCCAGGTCGCCCTGGGCAATCTTTCGCGCGTCGCGGGCAAGAAGCCGCAGCGGTCGCAACACGAGCAGAATCATCCCCAGCTCAACCAACAGGAACACAACAACAATCCCGTACACCAACCCAGCCTGCCCCGAAGTTAGCAGCGCACCGTGCGCGATCCGTACCAGGCCCGCCAGAAGTGCAGCGAGTAGAACACAGCCAACGATGAGACGTTGCGACAAATTCAGCATTCAGCCGTTTCCTCGGTAGAAGGGATTTCTCTCTTCATTCTGCGGGATAGATCTGAAATCACCAAGCGGTGCGTTGAAGTCTTATGCGCCCCTACCGCAGCCGTAATGCAGGCAGCCTCGTCGCTCGATCAAAGTCCGGGGCTGGAGGTTGCGGAAAGCTTCGGCATCCGGCAGACGGTGAACGAGTCCCGCTGATACGGGCAGTCCATGCTCAATGGCGCAGATCCATGGATCACTGTCCAGGAAACCTGCGGGTACTCACTTCTCAGATGCCGGAACTGCTCCGCGGAAAAATGATTCAATCCGGTTGTGGCCTCACTCATCTGCTTCCACTCTTCGGCGAGGGAAGGGAAGAGTGAGACCACACCGCTGTCCTTGTACCGATCTGCCAGCGCAGACCGCTCCGAGATGGCGCGGAAACCATGGACGTCGACCGCGCTATCCTTGAAGTAATTTGCATCGACCGCGAACACTGCATTCTCGGGCGTATTCCGCCTGATCCAAAGCAACGTTCTCACCCAGGAGTTAGGGCTCGTTGCCGAGGGCCACTCAATCTGAGCGCTGTTGGGGTAGGTTTGTCGCGCCACAAGGCACATTCCCGCAGCCAGCGGCAACGACACGGCGGCAATGACCCACGACCGGCCCTTCGCCAGATACTCGCCCAAAACGCCGCCGGTGAGCAGCACGAAGACGAGTGTGATCAGATGAAATGACCGCAGTGGCTGCAAGCGTGCAAACATTTCGAAGTCACGCGAACTGGCCAGCACCGCTGCCGCTGCAATGGAAATAAGGCCGAAGGGAATCAGAGCGAAGCTGATGCGCCGGAAGCCGGCGCTGACACCGCGCAGGTCCGCCCGCCAGAAAAAAGCCAGGATCGCCAACGGACCAAGCATCCCGAGCCAGTGGTACCAGGCCCAGTTGTAGAGGAAAAAATAATCCCGCGAATAGAGCGCCTCACGGTATGGGCCGCTTGCGGGAGCCAGATGGAAGCCTGTTGGCAAGATGCTGAGCGCCGAGGCCAGCACCGGAACGGGCTGCTGGACCGGACTCTTGCGGCGCGCGGTAACCCACATGACAAACGTCAAAAACAAGAGGTACATGACCATCTGCGGGTGAATCGCCGCGGTCAGTATCATGGCGATAGCCACACGCACGTACCGCGCCTCAAGAAAGCTTGCGAGCGCGAAAAGTGTCAATGGCGTCGAAAATGACCGGGCCGTCAGGTACGGGTCGACGAGCAGCAAGCCCGTATTCGTCGCCGGCATGGTCAACACCGCTGTCACAATCAGCATTGCGCACCAGCGGGCTCTAGGTGAGCGGAAGCACGCCGAGACAAAAAGCCAGCTGGCAGCGAGCAGCGCAAAAATACTCGCGACATACCACACGAAGAGAGTCCAGTCGACCGACAGATGGGTCAAACGGGCTGACCAGGCCAGAATCGGAGCAAACAGGGAAAGATGCCCGTGCGACGTGAAGAACTCAGTCCCAAAGGGATAGAGATTGGGGTGAAGAAGCTTGCGCACCGCCGGAACATAAATCTCGCCGTCTTCGACGCCAAGATGGTACCCGTGAATTGCCAGAGCTGCCGCGGTCAGAGCTCCCAGACGCAGATACGGCACGCGCCCGTCTTGGGAATACTTCATTGAAGCTCCTTCAGAGGCCCTGTCGAGGTCTTGGTTTCCCGTTGAAGTTGCACCGGGGGAAAGTCGAACGTTGGCTTGCGATAGAGTCCGATCCTAGCCGCCACACAGTCAATGGTCGTCATCAGGACCCCGAGACCGTATATGGCACTCCGTCGAAAGTTGATCGAAGAAGCCTCAGGAAAGTAGCGCGTGGGACAGGACACTTCGCCGATCCGCGCGCCCAGATAAATGCATTGAGCGAGGAACTGGTTGTCAAATACAAAGTCTTCGGAGTTCGCCTGGAGTGGTAGCGACAGCAGTAATTCGCGGCTATAAGCCCGCAGTCCGGTATGGTATTCAGACAGCTTGGCTCCGAGCGCCAGATTTTCAATCAATGTGAGCATGCGGTTGGCAAAGTATTTGTAGCGAGGCATGCCGCCTTTCAGGGCGCCGCCGCCCAGAATCCTCGACCCCAGCACGACGTCATACACGCCATAGGCAATCATGCTGGCCATGGGCTCCACCAGTCTGGGCGAGTACTGGTAATCGGGATGGACCATTACCACAATGTCCGCACCGGCCGCCAGGGCTGCCGCATAGCACGTCTTTTGGTTCCCGCCGTATCCCCGGTTGCGTTCATGCACATGTACCTGGATGCCCAGACGGCTCGCCAGGGCCACGGTTGCATCCGAGCTATGGTCGTCCACCAGAATGCAGCTGTCGACTACGTCGGATAGCTCGCGCACTGTCGGTTCGAGCGTCTTCTCGGCGTTGTATGCAGGAAGAACCGCTACCACTTTCTTGCCGTTAATCATTCCGTCGGATTAAACCCTCGTTACCACTTCCTAAACAATGATACGACGCAATGAGACCTGCCAGGTGAGCAGATTACAAAGCGTTCATCTCTTTACAGTCTTTACAGCCGCCTGACTTATGCTCCGTTTTCCGAGAATCCACGAACCGCGCAAGAACGCGGTTCGTGGATTCTCGGAAGCATCATTGTCAATGCAATCTAACCGGCTCGTTCTATGGAATTTGGCAAACCTCAAGCTCCTGTTTGTGCCAAACGCAACGCAAGCCTTCGTCGCGCCGGTCATTCAGTACCACCCAGTGCACGCCGAACTCAGTCTTCAGCCGTTCAAAGTCAGCAAGTCCAAATTGCTTCCATCCGGTTTGCGCAGCCACTTCCCGCGTCCACACCGAGCCAAGCCCCGGCACCTGTGTGACCACCGCAGCGTCCTTTACCGCATCGGCCAACTGGCTCCGTTCAGCCAGAGCGCGAAAGCTGTGGTAATCCTCACCCGGTTCTCTCATGTACTCCGGGTCCAGAGCAAAATAGGCATCCTCCGGCGTGTTTTGCCGAATCCAGGCGAAGGCCTGCACCCAGGGATTCGTCGGCTGCGTCCACGGCAACTCAAGGTGTGCGCTTGCCGCGTAGAGTGCGCGCTGCCCCGCGAACATTCCTCCGTAGCTCACTGCCAGAAAACAGAGCCACCGCAAAGCGTTCCGTCGCAAACCGACCTTACCTAGCAAACAGCCCGCCACCAGCACCATGCAGAAGTAAATCAGGTGCAGATAGCGCATCGGTTGCAGGGGGGTGAGGCGCAACAGTGCCGGCGTTTGCAGCATCGCAAGCGCAACCGCCTGCTGAAATAGCCCGTAAGCCACAACTGCCCGTGCGAATTGCGCCAGCCGGGGCTGGCCGCTGCGCAAGGCAAACCGCCTCAGCAGCCAGAACAGCACCACAGGCGCAATCGCTCCCAGCCACTCGTACCACGTCCAGCGGCCTAGGAAATAGTAGGAGCGCGTCTCGATCGCCCTGTGCCAGTCTGCATTGGGTGGCTCAAAAAGCCATCCCAGCGGCACCGCAGCCATCCACGCGCCAGCCACGGGGTATCTTGTTGTTCGGGGCCGCTCGCTCAATGCCCACATCAGGAACACGCAGAATGAGACCCCAAATGCAGCCATGATGGGGTGCAACGCAATGGCTCCGACGATTAAAGCACTTGCGTGCCAGCGCTTGCCCCTTAACACAGCCGCGATCGCCAGCAGAATCAGGCCTGTAGCCAGATTGCGCGGGTGCAGGTGCTGGTCGGCCAGTGTCAACGCCGTGCCTGCCACCGGAAGCGTCAGCATCGCGCCGACCAGCGCCACGCCTGCCCATTGTGCTGCCTCGTCGTCGAAAAGCTCGCGGGCTATGCTCCAGCAAGCCAGCAGGATCAGAACAATCGATGCGATCTGCCATAGCAACTCAGAATAGGCCACCGGAATCCGGGTCAGTTGGACAAACCCCGCCATCCACTTGTCGAAGATGGTCGCCTGCAATTGCACGCGGAAGAATACCGCGTCATGCGGATAGAGGCGCGGATTCAGATCGCTTTTGATGGCCGCGAGATAAACGTGATCGTCTTCCAGGCCGGGGTGATAGCCCATCGTGACAAAGGCCAGTAGAGCAAGTCCCAGCATCCGCAGCAGATTCTTAATCTGAAGAATTTCCAATCTCTCAGCCCTGATTTGCCGTCGTCGCGTCGCGCAAAAGCGCCGCGGAACCGAATCGCCGCATGAAGGCGATCCATGCGCGTGCCGTCCTCAGGGGATTGTAGCGGAAGCGCGAGGTAGGACAGTGGCCCCAATGCGTATTGCCAGGCCTTCGGCCACGTGGATGCTAGACTCGTCCCGAGAGGAGTCGTTCGCCCCGACAGTTTTCCCCATGAAGCTTCAAACCATGCGCTTTGTCGATTACTGGATCGGCATCCCACTCTGTTTTCTGGCGACTCAGTGGCTGCGTTTATTTGGCCAATCCCGCGGGCCAGACAAACCGGAACGTATCCTTTTCATTGAGTTGTCCGAGATGGGCAGCACGGTCCTCGCCAATCCCGCAGTGCGGAAGGCCCGGCGGGAACTGGATGCCGAGATCTTCTTCCTCATCTTTGAGTGCAACGCTGAAAGCCTTCGCCTGCTGCCCTCCATTCCTGAGTCGCACATCGTCACCATCCGCGATACAGGTCTGCCGGCTCTTGCCTGGGACTCGCTGCGCTTTCTGCTCTGGGTGCGTCGTGCCCACATCGACACCGTCGTGGATCTGGAACTGTTTTCACGCTACTCCGGCCTGCTCACGGGGCTCTCCGGCGCGCGACGCCGCGTGGGGTTCCACCGCTTTCACAGTGAGGGTTTGTATCGCGGTGAGATGCTCACCCATCGCGTGAACTATAACGGTCATATCCATATAGCAAAAAACTTTATCTGCATGGTAAATGCCTTGCTTGCGCCTGCGGCGGAAGTGCCCTATTCCAAAACGCATGTAGAGGATGAAGAGATCCGCGTGCCCCTCGTACAGGTCTCAGAGGCCGATCGAGCCTCAATGCGATCGCGTGTCCGTGAGGTCTATCCCGCCTACGCGCCCAACTTTCATCGAATCGTTCTGCTGAATCCCAACAGCTCGGAACTGCTTCCGCAGCGTCGGTGGCCCCGCGACCATTTTTGTGCCCTGGCCGGCAGGATCCTCGACGAGTGGGAAGACGTTCTGGTGCTAATCACCGGATCACTAGATGAGCGCGAGGAGGCCGTTGAGATGGAACAGGCGGTGAACCATCTCCGCTGCCGAAGCTTTGCTGGAATGCATAGCCTCATTGCTCTACCCGTGCTCTATGACATTGCAGCGATTCTCATTACCAATGACAGCGGGCCGGCGCACTTCTCCGCCATCACGGCAATACGGTCCATTGTGCTCTTTGGACCTGAGACGCCACGGCTCTACGGCAGCCTGGGCAATACCGAGTCCATCACTGCCGGCCTGGCCTGTTCGCCTTGCGTCAGTGCGGCAAACCAGAAGAACTCCGCCTGCAATGACCCGGTCTGCATGAGCATGATCACGCCCGAACGCGTACTCGCCTCCGTACGCGCGGAACTCGATGAAGGCTCGCAGGGTCTCCGGGTTCTGACCCGGATTGCCGGCTCTTCCTCTTAACCAGATCGCACACATTCACAGCGCGGGCAGCAGCGACCGCAAGGCAAGAAAACCAGCCACTCCGAGAAAGAAGACCAGCGCCATGCGGATTCCGGGCTCGCGATTGACCTCCGGGACCAGGTCGCTGGCGCCCACGTAGAGCGCAACGCCTGCGGAAATAGGCAGGCCATAAGGCATCCAGTGCGGAAATAGTTCGATCACCAGCACTCCGGCCAGGGTCGCCGCAGCTAGTGCCACGGCTGAGTAAAATGCGGCCGTGCGGCTGCGTCCGCTGGCCAGCATGACCGAGGCCATCGTGAATCCCTCCGGCGCCTTGTGCAAAAAAATTGCCAGAAAGATCAGCCAGCCCAGCGCATTGTTGACGACGAACCCGGAACCGATGGCAATGCCGTCGAAAAGCGCATGAACGCTGAGTCCGCCCAAAACCGAGTAGCCCGTATGCCGGGAGACAAATTCGCCGCCATGGGTCTCTTCACCATAGTGGAAGTGGGCATTGATGGTGTGCTCCAGCAGGTGCACAACGCAGTAGCCGCACATAATGAGGATGGGGCCGAGGTGTGGACTGAGCAGCAAGCTTTCCGGCGTCATCTCCAGCAGGGCAGTGGCCATCAGAAAGCCCGCGCCAAGCGCGACGAAATAGCGCAGAAACCGCTCCACGCCGCGCGCCTTTACCAGCACCAGTCCACCCGCCACATCGGCCAGCGCCGCCAGCAATCCGAGAAAGATCGAGAGCTTCAGCATTTGGCCTCTATCCGCTGTGCCGAATGTGCATCACGTCGCCATCCTGCACCACGTATTCCTTGCCTTCCAGGCGAAGCGTGCCCTGGGCACGCGCCGCCGCCTCGCTGCCCGCAGCCAGCAAACTGTCCCAGCGAATCGTTTCAGCCCGGATGAAGTGATGCTCCAGGTCGGAATGGATGGCCCCGGCCCCTTGCGGTGCTTTCGAACCGGCCGGCACAGTCCAGGCGCGGCACTCGTCTTCGCCTGCTGTGAAGAAGCTGATAAGACCAAGCAGCTCGTAGCTCTTGCGGATGAGGCGGACCAGGCCGCTCTCGTGCAAACCGTAGCTGCCCAGGAACTCGGCAGCCTCGTCCTCGTCCATCTCGGCCAGTTCGGCTTCCACTTTGCCGCAGATGGCCGTAGCCCCGGCGTTGGGTCGATGCACCACTTCGTCGAGTTTGAAGCGACCCACAGCGGCAGCAAGGTCGTCGCCGAGCGTTGAGCTCTCTCCGATATTAACTACATATAAAACAGGCTTTTGCGAAAGAAACATGAAGCCTTTGATAAGCTTCTTCTCTTCCGGTGTCATCTCCAGTTCCCGCAGCGGCTGTTCCTTCTCCAGCGACTCTTTAGAGCGTAGAAGCAGCGCCTGTTCGCGCTCCAGTTCGCCTGTGCGACCCTTCTTCAAGTCCTTTTCCACGCGCTCCAACCGCTTTTCTACCTGTGTCAGATCGCTGATCATCAGGTCGAATTCCACGTTTTTGATGTCGCGCAGCGGGTCGACCGGGCCGACGTGAGGAATGGACTCGTCCTCGAAGGCGCGGAGGACGTGGATCAGGGCATCCACATTGCGAAGGCTGGTGAGGAAGGCAGTCTCTTTCAGGGCCTCCTGTCCAATGGCGGCCACGTCGACATATTCCACCGAGGCGTAAGTGGTCTTCTTGGGCGAATAGAGGGCTGAGAGCTTGTCCAGTCGCTCATCCGGCACGCGAGCCACGCCGATGTGCGCCTCGCGCGGGTTGGAGTAGCCGCGCTCTTCCAGCTTGGCCTTGGTAAGAATCTTGAATAACGAGGTTTTGCCCACCTGCGGCAGGCCGATAATGCCAGTCTTCATGTGCTTCCCGTCGCGATCCTTACTGAATGAAATGTGTAAAAGGACCTCTTCGATGATACAGGAAGCATTGGAGCGCCAAGACCGTCTCGCGTCGCGACACCCGTCTGCGATGAAGAAGAGCGAGGCGGACGATCTCATTCGCAGAAAATCAGCGGGATATTGTTCTGGTGTTTAAGCGTTGTCAGGTAGACCAACTCTATTCTGACCTCGCTACTCGTGCCCAATCCGAGCGCACGGGCAGGCTTCCTCACACCAGGAGAGTCCTATGCATTTGAAACAGCGCAGTTCCATGCTTCTCAAGAGCAGCGCAGCGATCCTTGCTGCCCTGCAAGTGTTTGCGGGTCTTCCTCAGCCCGCCTTCGCAGAAGACCATGACGGCAATCGCTCCGCGGATATGCAGACCCGCTCGCCGATCAAGCACGTGATTGTGATCATCGGTGAAAACCGCAGCTTCGATCACGTCTTTGCCACCTATGTGCCGCGCGATGAACAGCACGTGGACAATCTGCTGTCGAAGGGCATTATCAAGGCGGACGGCACGCCTGGCCCCAACTACTGGATGGCTGTGCAGAAGCAGGCAGTGGACAACTCGACGGATGGATACCAGGTGAGCCCACAACAGAAGTCGGCTTACTCCACGCTGCCCACGCCACTGGCTGGCGGGCCAACTGTTCCTTATATTTCGTCTCTCGCCGAAGCCAAGGCGGTTGAGACCGGTCTGCCCAACGACCAGTACTACGCTTACCTGACCACCGGCGGCACCGGCCTTAGCCATGGCGTGCCGGACACTCGTATCCCCAACGTGAACTCGCTGCCTCCCGGCCCTTTCCAGATCACGCCCGGCATCCCTTACGACGCCTATGCGGCCAGCCCGGTTCATCGCTTCTACCAGATGTGGCAGCAATTGGACTGTGATGCCAGCAAGGCTACCCGTTCCAATCCGAGCGGTTGCGTGGGCGATCTCTTTCCGTGGGTTGAGACGACCATCGGCGCAGGGTCGAACGGCAAGCCACAGCCCTCTCCGTTCACAGAGGAATCCACAGGTGAAGGCTCGGCCGCGATGGGCTTTTACAACGTGCAGCAGGGCGATGCGCCGTATCTGAAGTATCTGGCGGATCACTTTGCCCTCAGCGACAACTATCACCAGGCCGCGACCGGCGGTACGGGCATGAACCACATTGAGATCGGCACCGGTGACGCGCTCTGGTTCAGCGATGGCAACGGCAATCCGGCTGTGCCCCCCAGCAATCAGATGGTTGCAAGCGGCACGGCCAACGCGGGCATCGTGGATGAAATTGAAAATCCCAATGCCGCGCCGGGGACCAACAACTGGTATAGCGAAGATGGCTACGGTGGCGGGTCAAACGGCAAGCCTTCTTATGGCGGCGGCAGCTACAGCAACTGCTCCGATCCCAACGCGCCGGGCGCCTCGGCCGTGGTGGACTATATGCGCGCACTACCTTATAAAGTGAATCCCAAGTGCGATGCGAGCCACTACTACCTGCTGAACAACTACAACCCCGGCTATTTTGGTGATGGCACAAACGCCTACGCCGACAACAGCAACATGAATTCCGTGTTCACCATTCCGCCCTCGACGGTGCGCAACATCGGCGACGCGCTGTTGGACAAGAATGTTTCGTTCAAGTACTACGGCGACCAGTGGAACCTGTATAAGCACGATCCGTATTACCAGAACCCTGCGGACGTGTACTGCAACATCTGCAACTTCCTTGCGTATTCGACTTCAATCATGACCAATCCCGCCGTTCGCGATGCGCACATTGCAGACACGGTAGACCTGTACGCGGACATCCAGAATGGAACGCTGCCTGCCGTCTCCTATGTCAAGCCGAGCGGGCTGGTAGATGGCCATCCGGCTTCGTCTAAGCTCGATCTCTTCGAGGGTTTTGTGAAGAAGATTGTGGACGGCGTCCAGGCGAATCCGAAGCTCTGGGAGAGCACGGCGATCTTCGTGACGTTTGACGAAGGCGGTGGCTACTATGACTCAGGCTACGTGCAGCCGGTGGACTTCTTCGGCGATGGCACGCGCGTTCCGCTGCTGGTGGTTTCGGCGCACACGCGTCAGGGCGTCATCTCGCACGACTACTCGGATCACGTTTCCATCCTCAAGTTTATTGAGAGGAACTGGAATCTGAATCCGCTGACCGATCGCAGCCGCGACAACCTACCCAATCCCGAGTCGAGCTGGGAGAATCCCTACGTGCCGATGAATGGCCCAGCGATCGGTGATCTGTTTGGCATGTTCGACTTTGGTGGAGACGGTGGCGACCGCTAACCTGCCACAAGCCTGATAAGGGCAATCTGCAAGCTGTACAACGCGGCCTTTCCTCCCAAAAGGGGAAGGCCGCGTCTGTTTTGATCGACACCACTTGGTAAGCAGAGCCGAATTCTGCCTACGCCCGCGCCGTTTCCGCCCGCGCCACCAAAGCAACGGCTGCCAATCCCAGCAACAGGATCGTTTCCTCCACATGCTCGCTGCGATTGTGCAACTTGTTGAAGTGAATACGGCTGGGATTGTTCGCATCCGCGGCGCCAATTGAACCGCCGGCGGCAACCCGGTCGCGTTCCATCGCCGGGATGATGCCGTATTGCGAGTAAACCGTAAAGCCCAGCATCAAGACCAGCAGCACCATGGGCGCCAGCACGGAACCCGGCTTGTAAATGTTCCACGCTGGAGCCAGCGCCAGAAGCGCCAGCGAGACCAGTCCAGCCACCAGGCCAATTCCATGCAGGATGCGCAGCAGTTGCCCCACAATCGTACCCGCCGTATGTGTATCCGGCTGCAGGGTGCTGAAGGTGATGGCGGCCACCACAGGGAAAAAGATCTCCGCGCCTAGCCAGACAATAAGAGCCAGATAGAGCAGCGTGCGAAGCAGAGTCTTCATGGTGGAAGAATACAAGTAGACCCCGAGGAGGAGCGAACCGCCAGCTTTGTCTGCCAGGCCCGGTTGTCGTCGGCGCGGTGCGAGGTCCTTCAGAGGCCTCGTGCCGCCGGCAGGAGAACTATTGAACGCTCACGTCGCCATCCACATCCACCACGAGCGTATCGCCTTGAATCTGCAAGGAATGGACCTTAAGCCGTTCCAAGGTCACATGGTAACCGGACGATGACGTGGAGCCGGCAAGCGCCTTGCGCAGCAGTTCAGCCGCGTTCACCTGCATGCCGGATGGAACCTGACGCTTGAGAAAAGGCGCGAGCAGGAAGTTCAACTCACGCTGATCACTCACTTTGACGAGCTGTGCGTCGCGAAAGCCGATGATTTCGCCCTCGCCGTAGGGCTCAAGAGAAACCTCGGCAGTGGGCGCGAGGCTGATGCCGAGGCAGGCACCCCCCACCGCCTTGCCCATGCGGGCGTGGGTTTTGACCTGCACGACAATGCGGCCCTGAACAAAACGGAGGTGCGCATCTTCGGCATAGACGGAGCAGGCGGAGTCCGCGCTCCCTTTAAGGTAGTAGCGGCCGTCGGGACTGTTGAAAAGCTGCCGTTCGAGCGTTCGCTCCAAGGCGTCCCGACTGACCCGCAGTTCAACGGCCCGGCACGGCGCAGTTGCAAGTGTAACCAGCACAAGACCTAAGCTCAACAAACCGCGCTTTGTTATCATAAGAGTATCGTGCCACTATCAAA
Source organism: Acidobacteriota bacterium (assembly GCA_021805025.1). GTDB lineage: Bacteria > Acidobacteriota > Terriglobia > Terriglobales > Acidobacteriaceae > Telmatobacter. The sequence goes on along the minus strand of JAJZGF010000025.1, from coordinate 17,184 downwards.
GGAATGCAGACTGCTTTGTTATATCAAAGTTTGGAAATCCGGTCGGTTCAGCCTGCGGCAGATTTGGCAAGTCTTCATAAAATCATAGAGTTGCACATGAGTCTCGCAATGGATGTGTGATGCAAAGAGATCGCAAATAGTCGGTCTTTCCTATTGATTTTTGAAGAAAAAATCCCTAAAATGAAATAGTGATTGTTTCTCGGGTGTGACTGGAATCCCCGTCCTGCGCCCCGGGATAATCAACCAGAGCACTCCCTCAATCAAGGAAAAGAAATCAATGGCAAAGCGTCGTGGAAATCCGAACTGGGGCAAGCCGGAGCCCATTGGGCCGGTTGTGCCTACCGTGACCTCCTTCGAGCAAATCGTCAAGGAGTTCAAGCTTAGCCCGGATCAGTACATCCGGTCGACCCGTCTTCGCGAGTGGGCTCGCCGGAACAAGAACTCGAAGTATATTCCTGAGGCGCTGTTGGAGGCCTGGGGATTCGAGATCGAATCGACGTTGTAGGTCGCTTCTCTCCAAGTGGGTAAAAGCGCCGCCCTCGGGCGGCGCTTTTGCTGTTTTGGGATGGCATCAGCGAGAATAGGGATACTGCCATGCCGGAGCATATACGCAACTTCGAATCACCGTTTACAGATATCCCAGGCGCATTGGCTGAGATTCGCGCCGGGCGCATGGTTGTGGTGGTGGACGATGAAGACCGCGAGAATGAAGGCGACCTGACCTTGGCGGCAGAACATGTGACGCCGGAAGCCATCAACTTCATGGCTCGCTACGGCCGCGGGCTCATCTGCCTGACGCTGACCGAAGAGCGCGCGGACCACCTGCGACTCTTTCCCATGACGCAGCAGAACTCCTCCCGCTTTGGCACGGCATTTACTGAGACCATTGAGGCGCGCGAAGGCGTGACGACGGGCATCTCCGCGGCAGACCGCGCCCACACCATACGGACGGCGATTGCGCCGGGCTCGAAATACAGCGATCTTGCCCGTCCGGGACACATCTTTCCGCTGCGCGCGCGCAAGGGTGGGGTGCTGGTGCGCGCCGGGCAGACGGAAGCCTCAGTGGACCTGGCTCGCATGGCTGGGCTGACCCCATCCGGCGTGATCTGCGAGATTATGCGCGACGACGGCGAGATGGCGCGCATCCCCGACCTGATTCCATTTTGCAAAGAGCATGGGCTCCGGATTCTTACCGTGGCCGAGCTGATCCGTTATCGCCTGCGCCATGAGCGGTACATTGTGCGCGCCGGTGAGAGCCGCATTCAGACCCGCTACGGCGAGTTTCGTATGATCGCCTACGAGAGCGAGGTCAACGGCGGGGAAAGTCACATCGCACTGGTGCGGGGCGATCTCTGCCCGGGCTGCCCCGCAATGCTTGAAGGGCCGGCCAGTCCGCCCGGTGATGACCTCGCGAGCCGCCCTCCGTGTTCCCATGCGGTGCTGGTGCGGGTTCACACCCGATGCACCGCCGGAGACGTATTTGCGGCGGACTGCAACTGCCGCGAGGTCCTCGACCAGTCCATGCGCATGATCGCCCAGCAAGGTTGCGGCGTGCTGCTCTATTTACACAACACTTCGCGGGGATTTGAGATCGACCACGCGCCGGCAGAAGAAGCAGCTTTTGAGCCTGGGGGCATCGCCATTCCACCGCCGGTGCATCCTGGCCACTCCTCGCGCATCATCCTGCATCAGGAACTGCGCGCTCGTGAGGGCTCGCAGGCGCGCTCGGGGCGGATTCTGCGCGCCATCGGCCTCGGCGGCCAGATTCTCTCCGATCTGGGCATTCAGCGGATTCGACTGCTATCCAATACACCCATGCACATCCCTGCGCTGGAAGGCTTTGGGCTGGAGATCGTGGAGCAGGTGCCTATTCCCGTGGAAGAGTGCAGCCGGGCACTTTGACGCCTGTCAAGAACTCATACACGAACATCAACCGGACACAGTTTCACTCCCTGTACGTCGGCTGCATCTCTTCGCTGGAGGCTGGATGGCGACTCTACCTTTTGCCTGTGCAGCCTCTCCTTTGGCGGTGGACTACGGGTGCTGGCCTCGCTGGCGGCGGCACTGCCTTCAGCGCAGAATCCGGGTTTTTCCTGAAGCCGGCAAAGACTGTGGCCGGTTGAGCACGTATCTGTGCACTTGCCCTCACTCCATTCAAGGGCATCTCTGCTGTACAAAATTGACCATCCGCCGTGGTTTTGGCCGAGGTAGAGTGCGATTTGCGGTGTTTTTAGCAAGGCTTGGCTGTGCGCTGCCGGGTCCTATTTATCTTTTTTTGTGAGAATTGCGTCGATTTTTGCGCGCGATCTGTATGATTATGAAGTTGTTCTGCGGGGCGGCTTGCCGTCGGTAAAAGTGTCGATCGGGCAAATGCTCCATGAATCCACCGCTCTCGCAAGCGCACTTGCAATCGCACGAGGAAAGGCTGGATTCGATGCGCGTCCATCTTGTAAATCCCAGCGACAATTCTTTTGGCACCGCCGTCATCACCCCGCGATGGCTGTTCGTACTGGCCGCGGCAACCCCGAAGGATGCGGGCGACCCCATTCTGGTGGATGAGTCTCTGGAGCAGATTGTGCCGGAAACCATTCAGCCGGGGGATATTGTCGGTATCAGCGTGCATACGGGCAACGCGCTGCGCGGCTATCAGGTCGGCAGGATGGCGCGCAGCCGGGGCGCCTGGGTTGTCTACGGAGGCATTCACGCCACGCTGTTCCCTGAAGAGGCGCTGGAGCGCGGGGAAGGGCACGCTGTGGTGAAAGGCGATGGGGACATTGCCTGGGGCAAGGTGGTCAAGGCCTGCATGGCGGGCAACCCCGAAAAGATCTACGAGGGCGGGCGCATTGAGGGAAGTGAGTTCCTGCCGGCGCGGTGGGATCTGATGGACCCGGCAAAGTATATGTGGGCCTCTGTGCAGACCATTCGCGGCTGCCCGAAGCACTGCTCCTTTTGCAGCGTATGGAGGACCGACGGGCAAAAGCCGCGGCAGCGCAGTCACCAGCGCGTGATCGACGAGATTGTCGATCTGCGGCGGCTTGGCTTCCGGTTTGTGGCGCTGGCCGACGACAATTTTTACCCGGTCACACTAACTGACTTGCGGCTGGCCAAAGAGCAGAACAATCTGGCCAAGCTGGAAGAGCTGATGGCGGTTCGCAGAGAGCGCTTCCAACTGATGGAGGAGCTGGCCAAGCTGCCGAAAGACATGGTCTTCTTCACCCAGATCACGATGGAAGCGGGCGAAGACGGAGCCTATCTGGATGCCATGCGCCGGGCCAACATCAAGGGCGCGCTGGTAGGCGTGGAGGCGGTGACGCCCGAGGGCCTCAAAGCGGTCTTCAAGGACTGGAACTACTCCGGCGAAGCGCTGGCGAAGCAGTTGCAGACGTTCCGGGAGCACGGAGTGCATGTGCTGGGCTCGTTTATCTTCGGACTGCCGACGGACCGACCGGCGACCTTCGACGCCACGGTGAATATGGCGCTCAAGGCGGGCGTCACCTTTGCCCAGTTTGTGATGATGACGCCGTTCCCCGGCACGGTGGACTTTGTGCGATGGGAGAAGGAGCAGGCCAGCCATCCGACCATGGTCGGCGATGTGCCGATTACAAGGTACTGGCTGATTCCCATTGAGGTTCGGCCCAAGATGTTCACCCCGCATCCAACGATGAGCTCCGATGAGATTCGCGAGCGCACGCAGAAGGTCTGGGACCGGTTCTACGACTGGGGTGCAATCTGGAAAAGATCCTCCTGCACCCCCAATCTGAGCGCCAGAATTGCATTTATCTTTCTCTCAAAGCTCTACCGGCAGATGTATGCGGGCACGGGCATCTCAACGGACAGCGCGCGACGCAAGAAGTCCAAAGCATGGGCACGCTGGACGGCACGCCAGTGCAAGAGGCTCTTCCAGGCCAAGCCGATGCCGGAACTTCCTTCGCGAGTGTGGGACATTGGGTTCCCGCCGGCGATGGGGCAGACGGCGTTTGACGGCGGAGGCGAGATATCCGGCCCTTTTGTGGTGATGCCGGATAGATAACCTTCGTGAAGCGGGTGGCTGGGGTAATACCGCAGACCCGCAGACTGGAAACGCGGGAAGGGCAGGGCAATCGCCCTGCCCTTCCCGCGTTTTGACCTGCGCGTGGAGCGCGCGCGTTACCAGCCCAGAACGTAAGCGAAGATCAGCGGAGCCACTATGGACGCGTCGGACTCGATAATGAACTTCGGGGTTGTCTCGCCCAGCTTGCCCCAGGTGATCTTCTCGTTAGGCACCGCGCCGGAATAGGAGCCGTAGCTCGTTGTCGAGTCGCTGATCTGGCAGAAGTAGGCCCACAGCGGCACATGCTCGCGTTGCAGATCCTGGTGCAGCATGGGGACGACGCAGATAGGGAAGTCGCCGGCGATGCCGCCCGCGATCTGGAAAAAGCCCAGCGGGGTCTTGGCAGTGGTGGCTGTGTACCACTCGGCCAGCTCCATCATGTACTCGATGCCGGTACGCACGGTGTGGACATTTTTCACGTCGCCGGAGATGCAGTGGCCTGCGTACATGTTACCGAGCGTCGAGTCTTCCCATCCGGGAACGAAGATGGGCAGATTCTTTTGCGCTGCGGCGAGCAGCCAACTGTTTTTCGGATCGATCTGGTAGGACTTTTCAAGGTCGCCGGAGAGCAGAATCTTGTACATGAACTGGTGCGGGAAGAATCGTTCGCCGGCCTGGTCCGCACGCACCCACTCCTTGAGCACTTCATTCTCAATGCGGCGCATCGCTTCCATCTCGGGGATGCAGGTGTCGGTCACGCGATTCATGTGGCGGCTGAGCAGCTTTGCCTCGTCGGCGGGCGTCAGGTCGCGGTAGTGGGGGACACGCTCGTAAAAATCATGCGCGACGAGGTTGAAGACATCTTCCTCCAGATTGGCGCCCGTGCAGGTGATGCCATGAATCTTGTCCTGGCGAATCATCTCAGCCAGTGAAAGGCCAAGCTCCGCGGTGCTCATCGCGCCGCCGATGGTCACGAACATCTTGCCGCCGGAGGCAAGCAGATCGTTGTAAGCCTGGGCGGCGTCCACCAGGGCCGCGGCATTGAAATGACGATAGTGATGCTTGATAAACGATGTGATCGCAGCCATGCGTCTTTTCTTACTCCCGTACCCTAAGCTATCACACCCATATCGCACCCCTGTGAATTGCTGGGACCCGCGTCCGGGGCGGGTTTCGCGCAGACCTGGAACATCTTTTCCGTGCTCCGCGCGCCGGCAATTTTGCCTCATCTGGAAGCGTCGCTCGGCAACGGGTGAGCGCGCGCTTATCCCAGGTTGTGTGCTGGCGGTCACGGTGCGGAGCTTGGACTGACTCTTGATCACACTGACGCTGTGACACCTATCACTGCAAGTTTTTCAGTCGGGGACTTTCCTCAAAGGTGCAATTCCTGGGAGCAAATCCGTCAAGCGAATTGGCGAGATCGGCGCACAGACGCCATGGAGGAAGGTGCGGTGCATGGGTATTTCGGGAGCGAAGATAGCGGGAAGGTGGACTCTACGGACCGGAGGCAGCGGTCAAGCCTCCAGGTATGCGATGGAGAGAAGCCGGTTCATCGAAATGACCGCGAGACTGCCGAGAGTTCCTCGATGAGCGGATTTCAGGATCGATTTTTCGGCACCGCGAAGTCACTTGTTCGCAGCGTAATGTTTTTCGCCGTGGGGGGGGTACTACTGGCCATGGCCGCTGTTTCCCTCCGGGGGCAGACGGACTGCCTGGCTTGCCATGGAGACAAGACCATGCAGGACTCTGCCGGGCACAGCATCTCTGTCGACGGGAAGACGTTCAGCGCCAGTGTTCACGGCAGCTTCAAATGCAACGACTGTCACGCCGACATCAAGGAATACCCGCATCCGGACAAGGTGGCGAAGGTCGATTGCAAGAAGTGCCATGCCGATGAGGCGTCTGGGCTGGCGGGCAGCGTGCATTCATCCTCGGCAGAGCATCCTTGCACAAGTTGCCATGGAGACGCGCACGCCATTTTTCCGAAGGCAGATGCCAGATCATCGGTTTACCCGCTGAACGTTCCCGGCACCTGCGGCAAGTGCCACGGGGACGGTGCGATGGCGAATAAGCATGGGCTGCGCAATGTCTATCCGGCCTACATGGACTCGATCCATGGATTCGCGCTCAGCAAAGAGGGGCTCCTGGTTGCGGCAAACTGCCAGAGCTGCCACGGCTCGCATCACATTCTGAGCCGCAAGGATCCGCAGAGCCCTACCTACAAGACCAACATCCCCAAGACGTGCGGCAGTTGTCACGCGAAGATCGAGCTGGACTATGAAAACGGCGCACACGGACATGCCGTTGCCGCGGGTGACCTGAAGGCGCCTGTGTGTACAGATTGTCATACGGCACATGCCATTCTGCAGCCAACCGAAGCTGCGTTCCGCACGCAGTCCACGCCGATCTGCGGCTCGTGCCACACGGACAAGATGTCCACGTATCGGGATACCTTCCACTCGCAACTGGGATCGCTGGGCGGTTATGTGGAGACGGCACGGTGCTGGGATTGCCATGGCGCGCACGAGATTTTGCCGGCATCCGATCCGAGGTCCCCGATTGCGGCGGCGAACCTGGTGAAGACCTGCGGACGATGCCATGCGGGCGCCAACCTGAGCTTTGTGCAATACCAGCCCCATGCCAACGCGAGAGACCGCAAGCTCAACCCGGCGCTCTACTACGTGCGCCTGTTTATGAATGTGCTGCTGATCAGCGTGCTGACCTTCTTCCTGATTCACACCATCCTGTGGCTGTTCCGGGCCCGGTTTGAGCAGATCAGGAAAGGATCGGGAGACGGAGAGAAAAATGCCTGAACTGGAGCGGATCGAGGAACCACGAGTGACAGAGCCCGGCGAGAAAGAGCGCTACTTCATCCGTTTCACGCTGGCCCAGCGGTACCTTCATGCTGTGTTGTTCACCACCTTTCTTGGACTGGCCGCGACCGGATTGCCCTTGCGTTTCAGCGAGAGTGTATGGGCACGTGAGTTGGCCAGGGTTGTAGGGGGGTTTGGAGCGATACTCTTCTTTCACAAGTTCTGCGCGCTGGCGCTGACGCTTGCTTTCCTGATCCACGTCAAAGACCTCGCGACGCGTGCGTTCGTCCATCATGAGAAGGGAATCTTCTGGGGCAATACTTCGATGGTGGCCAACTGGAAAGACGTGAAGGATCTTTTTGGCCATCTGCGCTGGTTTATCGGCATGGGCCCGAGGCCCACGTTCGAGCGCTACGCCTATTGGGAGAAGTTCGACTACTGGGCTGTCTTCTGGGGCATGGTGGTCATTGGATTTTCAGGTTACGCCATGTGGTTTGCTCCATTCTTCGCCAGGTTTCTACCGGGCTGGGCGCTGAATGCGGTGCTCGTCGTACATAGCGAAGAGGGGCTGCTTGCCATTCTGTTCATCTTCTCGATTCACTTCGTCAATACGCACCTTCGCCCGGATAGCTTTCCAATGGACATGGTGATCTTTACCGGCGTTGAAAGTGAAGAGGAGTTCAAGACCAAGCGCCCGCAGGAGTATCAACGGCTTGCGCGGCAGGGAAAGCTGAATGCGCGCGTGGGACAGGCGCCTGCTTCCTGGCAGATCCACTTCGCCCGGGTTGTAGGATTCACTGCAATCCTCATTGGATTGACTCTTCTTGTGCTCACCTTGAGTGCGTACTTCACCTAATCGAAGGTGGGCAACGGGCGCGCGATTCTCACAGCGGAGCCGGTGCTGCGGTGATTCTGTGTCAGCCTGTTTGCGAGCGTTGCGGCGCGCGAATCCATGCGCAAATGCTTATATCCACCTTCAACATAGCGTCACCACTGCATAGTGCGACACAAGGCTGTGACTCCAGTCACTGCCGGATTTGCTCGCCAGGAATCTTCTAAATGCCGTGAATACCGCGTGTAGAATTCTGTGCCGAAGTGCCGTGTTCTGTGTCCTGGCGTGGGCCTGGACAGCCTGTGCCGAGCAGAAAGCGAGGGACAAGGACTGTCTGGCCTGCCACGCTGATGCAACTCTGACCAAGGATGTGAACGGCAAGAGTATCAGCCTCTATGTGGATGAGAAGAAGCTGAAGCATTCGATCCACGGTTCGATGTATGCATGCGTCGACTGTCACAGCGACGTCAAGGCCACGGTTCACGAGACGCCCCCTAAAAAGATCACATGTGTCCAATGTCATGAGGATGCCGACGCATCGTATGCGCGGAGCGTACATGTAAAAGCAAGCAAGGCGGGTCGGTCACCTGCGGCCGGTTGCGAGGACTGTCACGGTGGCGTGCATGAGATTCTGGCCGCCGAAGACGCACAATCGCCCGTGAACCACGCCAACATCCCCATGACCTGCGGACGATGCCACGGGCAGAAATTCCTGATGGAGTCAAACGGTGTCAGCGCGCAGCCTTTTGTTTCCTACCAGGAGAGCGTTCACGGACGCGCAGTGGAAAGTGGATCCGTGAAAGCGGCGGTCTGTACAGACTGCCATGGTTCCCATCTGATTCTTTCTGCCAACGACGCCAAGTCATCGATCTACAAGTTCACTGTCCCTGCTACCTGCGGCAAGTGTCATGCGGAGATTAGGCAGACCTTCAACCAGAGCATTCACGGGCAAGCGATTGCGCGGGGCAACGGTCTTGCGCCCGCGTGTACGGATTGCCATGGGATCCACTCCATCAAGTCGCACGCCGATCCCAACTCGCCGGTGTCCGGGCAGAATATTTCCCGAGACACCTGCGCGCGTTGCCATGAGGGCGTGCGGCTCTCCCAGGAGTTCGGGGTTCCGGGGAATCGGGTCGAGTCGTACCTGGATACCTATCACGGGCTGGCCTCGCAAGGTGGATCTGTGATCGCGGCCAACTGCTCCAGTTGCCATGGCGTCCACAATATCCTGCCATCAAGCGACCCGTGCTCCACCATCAATCGCGCCAACCTGGATGCGACTTGCGGCAAGTGCCACAAGGGCGTCACGCAGCGCTTCACGATGACGCGCGTTCACATGGAAGACGGTGTGCACCCCAGAGACATTGGCTCGATTGCGGTACGCTGGGTGCGCCTTATTTATATTGCTCTGATCCTCATCGTGATTGGGGCGATGTTTCTGCACAATGCAATCATCTGGCGGGGCAAGGCCCTTGCGCGGCGCCGCATGCAGAACCCGATGATGGTGCGCATGACAACCAACCAGCGCTGGCAGCATCTGATCCTGCTCTCAAGTTTCATCATCCTGGTCATTACGGGGTTTGCGCTGCGATTCCCTGGCTCGTGGTTTGCCGAGCTGCTGGGAATGGGTGAAAGGCTTCGTAGCATCGTGCATCGCGTCGCCGGGGTTGCTCTCATCGGCGCGGGCATCTACCACGTCTTTTACTTGGCTGTCACACGCGAGGGCCGCCGGTTGATGCGCGACCTGATGCCTGCCCCGCAAGATGCCTTCGATGCCTTCGGAGTCATGCGCTATTACCTTGGACTGACGGCCCGCAAACCCAAATTGGGCCGCTTCACCTACGGAGAAAAGGCAGAATACTGGGCGCTGGTCTGGGGCACTGCGCTGATGGGACTCACCGGCATCATTCTGTGGGCCAAGGTGTGGGTGGGCGACCTGCTGGCGCGCTGGTGGGTGGACGTGGCCACGGCGGTGCATTTTTACGAGGCAATTCTGGCTACCCTGGCGATCGTAGTATGGCACTTCTACCAGGTCATTTTCGATCCGGATGTCTATCCGATGAACTGGGCGTGGTGGGATGGAAAGATGCCCGTCGAGCAGTATCGCCACGAGCACGAACTGGACAGTGAATCGCCGGCCGGTGCTGAGCCACCGCAGGAACAAAAGGACGCCAACCCCAGGTCGCAAGGAGATCCGAGATAGAAACTGGTCGGATCGTGCACTTGTTGCAATCCGCGATCTACTTATACGCGCCAGTAGTCGGCGCGCCAGTTGCGGATGCGCTCTTTGATCTGTTTGCGATTCAGATTGTGCTCAAGCGCCTGTTTGGCCAGATCCACCACTTCGTCGTCGGCTGCAAAGCGCAGGCCGATGAGCTGATCTTCTGAGAGCCGGAAAATCTGTACGTGCCACTCTGCCGGCGCCAGTGCCTGCAACCGCAGGCGTTCTTCCAGACGGATGACGCGGTCCTGCACTTTAAGCGGGTAGTGGCGAAGCAGGAAGAGGGCAACAATGGCTGCCACGGAAAGCACAACGAACCACGCCGACGGCAGATTTTTACGTTGTACAAGAAAGGTGATGGCGAGGCCGAGGTTGATGAGCAGCACCCAGGTCAGAAGGAAATGAAACGGCGGGTCGAACTTGGTGTGGTTCTTGAGGCTTTGCGGTGCATTACTCATGGGGGGTCAAGATCTCCTTCATCCCAAACGCCGCCGCGCGGTTCGTATGCGGGTCAGGCAGGTCCATCGTCCCGGCTCCTGCGGGTGGCATGTTTGCGCTTTCCAGATTCTGCGCGGGCTTGTCCGTCACTGTCAATGCCGCAAGATCGGTTGGGCCAAGTTTTTCCGGGTGTTTGGGAATCAGATGAAAGCGGCCTCGCACAAGATAATCCACCAGAATTCCACCGGCTAGATAGGGATTCATGGCCACCAGCGGAATGGCATAGCCGGTTGTCATCAGGGATTCGGAGATGCTTTTATTGGCGCGGCTCATGCGGCGATAGCCGGGAACCTGAGGAATCTCAAAGACTTTGAGCTGCGTCTCAGGGTGCCCGTGAGCATAGCGCGTCAGCTTGAAAGCGATCTGCTTGGGAGTGGTCATGCCCGCATCGGGAAAGACGCTGCGGCGAAAGACACCGGGGAAGTAGAAGTTGAGTGTATCGCGTGTGAAGTCAGCACAGTTGTTGTAGAGCAGATCGAAGTGGGAGATGTTTTCGCCTGCGTTCATGCGCGTGATGAAGGCCTCGTCCTGCGCCCGAGTGGTGTTGAAGCGGAAGGCATAAATGCGCCGTTCGTAGGCGACGCCGACTAGCTCAAACCAGCCGCCATGGAAAAAATCGCCCTCGGGAACTTTCATCCCAAGCATTTCAAGATGGGCCTCGTGGTAGTTATCGCGCAGTCGTCGCACGGTCTCGCGATCGGCGCGGGCCGGAACGGCAGAGGGATTCTCAGTGGAGTAGAGATAGGGCAGGAGCGGAACCGCCAGCCAGTCGTAGTTTCCGATGCCCTGGTAGCGCGAGATGACGGCGCCAAGTTCGCCCGGTTGGCAGGGGCGCAACTGGACTGGAGTTTCGGCGCAGATATGCTCGAAGTAGATTGCGGTGTGGCCTGTGGGGTTGAGCGCGCCAAAGAAGCCGTACGGCTCCTCCAGCAGGAGCGCCGCCTGCGCACGGCAGCACGGGCAGACCAGAGAAAGGAGCGCAACGATCAGGAGAGCGAGGGTAAATGCGCGACGGTCGCGCATAAGGGGCTTCGCTTTCTCTGAGCGGGCGTGGATCTCCTTTTTCTTCCCGTATGCCGGATAGAGGAGAAGCGAGCAGATTGTTGTCCTGTATCTCGAAAAGAGCAGCATCAAGGCCTTAACTTATTTGGATGCAGTGTGTTGACCCGGAGCAAGGTTTAGCGCTCAAGTTACACTCATTTTGAACCCTTGAGAGAGAGCAGAGTTGCCCGGCAGACAGGGAATTGGGCCAATTTTTGCGATGGACTGCCGCGGCGTTGGCGGCTTCGGATTGATTCTGATAGCGTTATCTCGGCAGTGTGTCGCGTTCTCCAGCTGCGGGAAAAAAGCACTGCCAATTTGCAACGTCGAGGTTCCCCTTGAAGGTGCGCTTTTTTTGCCTCTTGCTGATTCCCTGCGCGGTGCTCTCCGCGCAGGTCACTTTGCCAAAGATTCTTGCCAGCCACATGGTCATGCAGCGCGACCTGCCGGTGCATGTCTGGGGATCGGCCGCACCGGGTGAAGAAGTGGCGGTGACGTTTCGGGGCCAAACTCGCGAGACGAAGGCAGGGCCCCTGGGTCGCTGGAGTCTTTACCTTAAGCCGGGGGCTGCCGGTGGTCCATTCCAGATGACGGTCACGGGCACACCTGCGGCGGAGGGTGGCGCGGGGTCGGCCGCGCAAGTACTGACGCTGGATGACATTCTGGTGGGCGATGTGTGGGTGGCCTCCGGCCAATCGAACATGGAGTTCGCCATGCGCCAGGCCGCTACGGCTGCACAGGATTTGCCGCGCGCTGCCGATTCCAATCTGCGGCTGCTCATTGTGAAGAAGCGCGCCTCGGACTATGCGCAGGATGACACCGATACGGATGGCTGGGCCGCGTCCAGCCCCGAAACGGCGCGGGATTTCTCCGCAGTGGCGTGGTATTTTGCGCGGGAGATAGAGCAGCGAGAGCATGTTCCGGTGGGCGTGATCGACTCGACGTGGGGCGGCACGGTGGCCGAGTCGTGGACGCGTCTGACCGCGCTCGGAGAAGACGCCTCGCTGGCTCCGCTGTTTGTTTCGCGCGGCAAGATGACGGATGGCGAGGCCGATGCGCTGCTCGAAGAGAAGGATGAAAATCGGCAGCGCGAAGAAGCCAAGGCCGCGGGCAAGCCGATTCCGGAGTTTCCATGGCATCCTCCGCTGGAGAGTTGGGCGCCTGGCCTGCTGTGGAATGGGATGATTGCGCCGTTGACGCCGATGGCGATCCGCGGCGTGATCTGGTACCAGGGCGAAAGCAACAGTGCGCTGGCGCGCGCGCCGCTGTATGAGCGCATCATGCGGACGCTTATTGAGGACTGGCGTCGCGAGTGGGGTATCGGCGACTTTCCGTTTCTCTATGTGCAGATTTCCAACTTCAAGTCCACTGCGGCAGAGGATTGGGCCGCGCTGCGCGAGCAGCAGTTGAAGACGCTGGAGATGAGCAACACGGCGATGGCCGTCACGATTGACATAGGCAACCCGGACAACGTGCACCCGACGGACAAATTGGATGTAGGTCATCGGCTGGCTCTTGCGGCACGCGTGCTCAGCTATGGCGAGACGGTTGAAGACTCCGGTCCGCTTTTCCGGCAGGCGACGCCGGAGGGGGCAATGATTCGCGTCTGGTTTGATCATGCCAAGGGGCTGAAAGCGAACAGTGGCGAGCTGACGGGCTTTGAGGTTGCGGGCTCCGATGGCAAGTTCTCGCCGGCCATGGCGACGATTGACGGCTCAACGGTTGTGGCCGCGAGTCCGGCGGTGATCGATCCGACGTATGTGCGCTACGGATGGGCCAACAGCCCGCAGTGCAATCTCTTCAACGGCGATGGATTGCCTGCGTCGCCGTTTACTTCAGTTCGGTAGGCGAGGGCTCCCGCGTATACCGAATGGCCTGCACGCTGGAAGAGGCCGCGAGACCTTCCTTGATGGTTTCATCGAGGAAGGGAAGCAGCAGAGCGATCTTTTCGTCTGAGTCTATGATGCTGACCTGGATGGGTGCGTCCTTTGAGAAGGTCCAGTGACCGGAGCGGCGAATGCGGCTGCCGGAGCCGTAACCCTCGATACCGCGAAAGACGATGACCTCAGCGATATCGAGTTCCTTGCATCGGGCAACGATGGCTTCGTGCAGGGGCTTGCCCTGCCACTTGTCGTCCTCACCGAAATGAATGCGCACCATGCGCGCGGAAAACTGCTTTTTCATGGCAGATGATCTCTACTCTGTTGCGCCGGCGGGGGTTTGCGAGGCGGTTTGCCCGGTCGCGTCGAGGGCGCGATAAGCATACTTGATGATGTCGACGTCAGAGAAGACGACGAGGCCTTCTTCCAGCATCTGGTCAACTAGTGGCAGAAAGGCGTGCAGCTTTTCCACCGTGTCAATGGCAGACAACATGACAGACCCGTGGTGCGAGGAGAGCAGAGGCGTCTCCTTGTGCACGCGGCGGTGCGCTCCGTAGCCCAGGATGCCGCGATAGACGGTGACGCCGGCAATGTCGTTGGCGCGCATGGCTTCCACCAGTGCTCTATGAAGCGGCTTGCCGTTCCACCTATCCTCCTCGCTGAGGTAGATGCGCATCATCTGCGCTTTGCCCTGGATCTTCAAATGCGCGGGCTGAGTGGGCTTTGCGGCCTTAGTGGCCTGAGCAGGCTTGGCCACCGTGGTCTCCTGCATTTCAATGAGGCCGGTGCCGGCAAGCTCATTGAGCTTGCCCAGCAGCGCGTCGACTTTTTCCCGCGTGTCAATGAACTCGATCTTGAGCGGCAGATGGTCGGAGATGTCGACCAGGTTCGATGCGTGCATGTGATGGTCGGCGCCGAAGCCGGCGATACCTTTGGTCACGGTGGCGCCGGCCACACCGCGATAAAAGAGGAAGTCGAGGATGCTGGAGTAGACGGGCACGCCGTGGTGCGTTGCGCCCTCGCTCAGGTAGATGGTGACCTTGACCGCTTTCCCAGGGTTCAACATGCTGCCTCCTCAAAAGCAAGTGTGGATTCTACTGCAATCGACGTATTGCGTCGAGGGACAGCTAGGCGATCGCCTCTGCCAACGCGGAACCTAACCAGACGGCAGCGAGGCCGAGCACGAGGCTGCCGACGGCGTAGAGCGCGGCCAGGGCGAAGGCTCCGGAGCGCATGGTGGACAGCGTCTCCCACTCGTAGGTGGAGAATGTGGAGTATGCACCGACAAAGCCTACAGGGATAAGGTAGCGCCACGCCGGACTCAGCTCGACGCGCCTGCTGAAGTAGGTGAGCGAGAAGCCGATGATGACGCAGGCCGTGATATTGATGACGAGTGTGCCGTAAGGAAAGCGTGTCCCCATGCGGCCGCCGACCATGGACCCGACCCAGTAGCGCGCGATGGAACCCAGTGCCCCGCCCGTGGCGATGAGCAGATATTTCAGCAAGGCGTATCTCCCTTCAGCGTCTGCACCTGCCTGCGCCGACGACGGCGGGCAAGGCTTGACGCCTGCTTCTCTCCCGATTCAGTCTTTGCAGGGATCGCGCCGGGGTATGACTCCGCGACAGGACAGCCTGCCAGGAGTCATCAGCTGTCCGGCCAGTGGTAGGACAGCGGTTAAAGGGGAACTCCATCCCCGTCAAAACGATTACATCGCGAGGGCGCGGGGCGTGTCAATCGGCTGCTTCGGCAAAGGGACGCGCTGCCAGCAGGGCGGGCACGGAGTTGACTCGGACCGAATTGGTCGGAGATGGAGGAACGATTTTTGTGCACGGTTTTTGTGGAAAAGTGCAAATAAATTTAGGGGGGAGGGGGGGTAGTCCGATGGGTTGGAGCCGGCGCGTTGAGCGAGCGAATGGGCATCGGGATGGGTGCGAAGGCTGTCGGCATGGCGCGGGACTCCTGAAAAGAAAAGGCCCGAGACGCGGGCCGGTGGGCGCGGTTTTCAGGCTGATGTTCTCAGTATGCGCGTTTCTTGGAGAATAACAGGCAAAACGGTGAAAGTTTTTTGATGAGTGGAATGAGGGAGTTGGAAGAAATGTTGGGCTGAGGGGTCCTGACGGGAGAGCCAGCTGCCCGCTTGCAGCTTTTCGGGGTGGGGATGAGTTTGTGGATTCCTGCCCAGTGGTGAGGATTCCGACCCCGGTCCCCAAAGGCGAGGGACCGGGGCCACCCGCCGAGTGGATGAGTGCAGTGTGTCGCTCAACGGTCCATGGCGAACCATGCGGAAGGGATGGGGCGTAGTTTTAACGCCTGCTGTATTGCGGCACGCCGGTCATCCAGGAATATTGTGGAGCGCTCTCGGTTTCTGACTCGGACTCTGACCCAGAGATTGGCACAGGCACTGGCTCGGGCTTCGGAGATTTCAGCATGAGCCTTACGGCGTCGCTTTGAAACCACTGACTCGTTGTCGGGTCCTCTCCGAGCTGGACCATGAATTTTGGCTCAAGGTTGCGCACGCGGACCGCGACAACCGTCCACAGCCCAGCCTTGCATGAGACTTTCACCAGGTCGCCGGCCTCGATGGTTTCTCGCATCTTCTTCTCCTTGATGTTCTCCTCGATGAGTCCCAATAACTGGCGCCGCGGGGAACTGTTATGGGGACTAGAATGAGGGATTTCGCCAAGGTGCTCAATACAACAAATTGGTGTCCAGTAACACGAATGTGCCAAGGGGCGGTGCGGGAGCGTGGTGATTGTCATGAAACCAGCATGTGCCGGGGCGGGGAAATAGTCGACAAAAGGGGCGGAGGGGGATTACGTGTGGAATGAGGGAGTTGCGGGCGGGACGGTGGTGGAAGGGGTTGACGGGACTGAGGGATCAGGGACTGGTGGCGGGGTGGGGTTGGTGCATTCCCCGGTCCCCAACTGCGAGGGACCGGGGGCACCCTCATTGTGGTCTGGAAAGGTCATTGGGACCGGGGCCACCCGCCAAGGTTCGTCTGAGACAGTTCAGCGTCAGGCCCAGCCGACCTGCTTCATCGCGAGCTCTGCGTTCCAGATTTTGGTCATGTGCACAATTATGTCGTCTTTGAACTCCATAATGTAGACGTAGTCCGTGCTCATGCTGCGGCCGGTTGGAGGGACCGGTCCGCCCTGCCCGGTGTGTGTTGCATGAAAGACGGCATAAGCCGCTACGTGCCTCCGCTTCTCGTCGGTTGCGAATGACTTCACTTCGTAGCGAGCATCTGGAAACAGAGTCATGATCGCCTTCATCCAGTCGGTATATTGCGCAAGGGTCTTCACGTCGCTCAGCGGCGAAGCCTGCGCCGAGAAGGTTGCATCGGGGGCGCAGTAGGCACTGCAACCCTCCCAGCCTTTGCCTGTCTCGCAGGCGTTGAAGAATTTTTCAGCGATGTTGGTGAATGAAGCCATTTTGATTCTCCTATGCTCCAGGACGTCACAGAATACTACTCTTGGGACCATGCCGCACGCTGTGCGGATGTCATGGGGCACGGGGGTTCTCCTGCAATCCTGGGTGCCCGAAGGCGAGGCACCCGGTGCAACCAAGGTTCGTGGTGGAACTCACTTCGATTCTCTGGCAGCCGATCCAGCTGTCGCGTGGAATGAGGGAGTTGTGGGCGGGACGGTGGTGGAAGGGGTTGACGGGACTGAGGGATCAGGGACTGGTGGCGGGGTGGGGTTGGTGCATTCCCCGGTCCCCAACTGCGAGGGACCGGGCACCTTCATTGTGGTCTGGAAAGGTCATTGGGACCAGGGCCACCCGCCAGCCGAGCCATCCAGAGTTGGTGGATGGGAAAGGGTGGAGTCAGGCGATGTTAGTTGTGCTTGCCTTTCCACTCTTCGTAGGG
>JAJZGF010000158.1 GCA_021805025.1 Acidobacteriota bacterium | reverse complement strand
GCTTACAAGAATCGCTCACTGCCGATTGAGCGGCGCATACAGGATCTGATCAGCCGCATGACACTGGAAGAAAAAGTCCGCATGTGTTTTGGCGGAGAGCAGCCTGGGGTCGTTCAGTTTTACGGTATACCCCGCTTGGGGATTCCCTCGCTGCTGCAAACCGATGGCCCCCGCGGCATAGCTGGAGCAGTCACGGCAACTTCATTCCCACCCGGCATAGGTCTTACCGCAAGCTGGGACTACAATCTGATTTATAAAACTGGTGTCGCGATTGCCCAGGAAGGACGCGCTGTAGGGAGAACGATGATTCTCGGTCCTGCAATCAATATTGATCGCGATCCTCTCGATGGCCGCTTTTTTGAGTACACCACGGAGGACCCTTATCTCAATGCTCGTCTTGCCCCGGCTGAGATTCAGGGCATCCAAAGCCAAAAGGTCGCAGCATGTGTCAAGCATTTTGTCTGTAACAATCGCGAACTCAACCGTGACTCGTACATGTCGAACGTTGGAGAGCGTGCTTTGCATGAAATATATTTCCCAGGCTTTCGCGCCGCCGTCGAGCAGGGTGGAACCTGGGGAGTGATGACGGCAGCGAATGGCATCAACGGGAGTCTGGCTCCGGCCAACAAATACCTGGTTACCACAGTGCTCAAGGAACGCTGGGGCTTCCAGGGAGTTGTTCGCAGCGATGGCAATCATGCACGTTCAACTCTGGGCGCTGCTTTTGCTGGGCTTGACGTCGGCATGGCAGCGGGAGACTGGCAAACCGATCCTTTTGGCAAACCCCTCATGGACGCCGTGTTGCAAGGAAAAGTACCGGTTTCGATCGTGGATGATAAGGTTCGCCGAGTTCTGCGTGTGATGGCGTTTGTTGGTCTATTGGATGGTGTACCTCCCACTACCGGCGGTTCTATCAATACCCCAGAGCATCAGGCAGTTGCCTTGCAGGCCGCCGAAGAGAGCATGGTTCTTCTCAAGAATAACAACGCCACCCTGCCCCTCGACAAGGCGAAGATTAAGAAAATTGTCGTACTAGGGCCAAATGCAAATCGCAGATTTTGTAAACATGGCTACGGAGGCAGTTCTGCGGTGGAATCTCCATATGAGATCACTGCTCTCGCAGGAATTCGCAAAGCACTTCAGAACCGCTCCGAAGTCGATTACATCGACTTCGATGAAGCTGGAGATTTTGAACCGATCGGCGCTGAAAACTGGCAGCCTATTCACGGACAGAGGGGACTGCTGGCGCAGTATTTCAACGACGGTCAAAATACTGCTGCAGTTGAGCGTGTTGACCCTGAAATCAACTTTATGTGGCAGATGAGCTCTCCGGATCCAACTCTTATCCATGCAGATAACTTTAGCGCTCACTACAGAGGCAAGCTTGTGCCTAAAGTGACTGGATTTTACACGCTACGGCTTTCAGGACAAGATACCAGCACGCTACGCATCGACAAGAATCCGGTCATTATGAATACAGAAACCGGCCATGTGCAAGCCGGCGCGGCAACCGTTCGTCTGGAAGCAGGCCACGTGTATTCAGTCGATATTTCTTACCATGCTGGACAAGGCGACGCTTCCCTGCACCTGGACTGGTCTTTGCCGCATACTCCTCAGCAATCCGCCGCCGCCATGCATGCTATTGAGCCCCAGCTTCGCAAGGCCGATGCGGTCATTTTTGTTGGTGGCTGGGGGCATGCCTTAGATACTGAGGGAATGGATCGAACGACTATGAATTTCCCGCAAGAGCAGGCACGAGCTATAAATCAGATCTCATCAATCAATCCGCGCACGATCGTTGTATTGATCCACGGCTCCCCGTTTACCGTCGATGATTGGATTCATTCCGTCCCTGCTGTACTCGACGCGTTTTACCCTGGAATGGAAGGTGGTACAGCCATTGCGGAAGCTCTCTTCGGAGACGTTAATCCCTCAGGAAAACTTAGCTTTACCTGGCCACGGCGCCTGGAAGACTCCCCATCGCATGCAGTCGGAACAGAAGATCGCGACAACGTGAATTACAACGAAGGAATATTTGTAGGATATCGCTACTATGATGAACATCATATTAAGCCAGCGTTCCCATTTGGCTTTGGCCTGAGCTATTCAACCTTCCGCTATTCAAACCTGCGCGTGGAGAAATCCAACAACCCAGTCGCAGATATAGACGTTACAGCTGATATCACAAATACTTCCGCACGTCCGGGCGTGGAGATCGCTCAGATGTATATAGCGCCACCCAAAACTTCAGTACCCAGGCCTGTGCGTGAATTGAAAGGCTTTGTGCGCATCGGTCTCGCCGCACACGAATCGAAAACGATCCACATGATCCTGCACCGCAGAGACTTTGCTTATTGGGACGTGCAAGTCCACGGATGGGTAGTTGAACCTGGGATATACGGGGTCGACGTGGGATCTTCTTCCCGTAATCTTCCGCTTACGGCAAGCGTTCGAGTGGAGAAATAGCACATGGTCGTCCACGGGTAATTCCTGTTATGAAAGATGTGTCTATCGCAGAGTGCTTTCAATTATGAAACCAAGAGCCCAGAGTCTTGTTGCTGTAGCGTTGATTCTCATCTTCAGCACGGTCGCATTGGCGAGCGAGCCAGCAGGAATGCTTGACAACGGAACTATCCGCGTTGGAGTTGATTTGAAGCATGGAGGGTCGATCTCTTTTCTGGCGGACTCGAAAACGCTACAGAATATCGTCAACATCCACGATTTCGGGAGATACATTGGGCAGTCTTATTATAGCGGCCCCAGGCCCTTCGGGCGTCCTCATACGAAGTGGCTTAACTGGCCATGGAACCCAGTGAGTGGAGGCGATGTCTATGGCCATCCGGGGAAAGTACTTGAATATTCAAATGATGGAAGAACTCTATACGTCAAAACGCTACCTATGCAGTGGGCTCTCGATTCGGTCTATTGCAAGTGCACATTTGAGACCTGGATTAGTCTTCAAGGAGCAGTCGTCCATGTCAGGAATCGACTGGTCAACAACCGTTCGGATCAGACCCTATATCCGGCATTCAATCAGGAGCTACCTGCGGTTTACACAGTCGGGACGCTCTTTCGTATTGTCAGTTACACGGGATCGCGCCCTTTCACCCACGATTCTCTAACTTGGATCAAGCCAGTACCTCCGCCGTGGAGCAGTTGGACGGCGACCGAAAGCTGGTCGGCGTTGGTGAACGAGCGATCCTGGGGGCTCGGTGTGTTTCACCCAAACGTCACGCACTTCCTCGGTGGCTTTAATGGAGAGCCAGGGGTTGGAAATCCAAGTAGTAACAATACCGGATATTTGAGCCCCATCTCTCGTGAGATTATAGGTCCACACGCGGTGTTCGAGTATGAATACGATCTGATTCTCGGGAATGTGGAAACGATTCGCAACTACGTCTACGCGCACCAATCAATCCACTTGAGAGCGGCTTATAAATAGCGATAGCATGTAGTTGCAATGACTACACCACTCTTCAGGATCCGACACGTTGAACCACTGCTGTGCGAAGTAGATCCGCAGTATGATCGAAAGCCTACCAGGCTGCTGGGTGTTGCCCGCCTTCGCATAGTGCGGAGCCACCATAGGCTGCAAGCCAGGCCAAGGAGCCACACGCTTACGGTCCATCAATTCTACAGAGCAATGAGGCAGCCGACCCCTCGGCATGCCTGCATCGCTCTGTATTGGACCTTCGGAATCAATGACGCAGCCATGCTTCCTTAGAACTGAAGCGTCGCAGCCAGTTGCAGGCCGCGCGATCCGCCTGCGCCTGTCACCTTTCCGAAGTTCGCGTCGGTCAGGTTTGTATCAGGATTGTTGAACACCGGGTGGTTGAGCACATTGAAAGCGTCCAACCTGAATTGCAGGTCGACCGCTTCGTGAATGGGGAAGGTGCGGAAAGCTGCCGCATCGAAAGTGACTGAGCCAGGTCCGCTGTAGACGTTTTTGCCCATGTTGCCGAGCGTGGTGCCGCCCGGCTGGGTGAACGCGGAAGTGTCAAACCACAGCTTCTGCGTTCCAATCCCTTTCAACTTGCGGAAGGTGCCTACCTGGTTTGGCACCTGCGTGGTTCCAGGGGCGTTGAGGCGGCTGCCGCTGGCTGTGAAGAAGAGTGGCGATCCGGTCTGCAGATAGGCAATTCCGCTGACCTGCCAGCCTGTGGCAAGATAGCCTGCGATGCCATGCTGTATATATTTGCGTCCTTTGCCGAACGGCAGCTCATAGATAAAGCTGTTGGAGGATGTGATGGTGTGGTTGAAGCTGAGCGGGGAATAATCCCTGTGGGGGTCCAGATAGAAATTGAATCCCGCAAGCCCGCCACCCGTGGAGTTGTAGCCCATGGCCTTCTGGAAGGCGAATCCCGACGTCACCTCGAACCCTTGGTCGAAGCGGTGCGTCAGGCGCGCCTGGAGGGCATTGTAGTTCGACGTTGTGGCCTTGGGAAGCAGTTCGATGCCAGCGGTTGTCCCGTAGAGTTGGTAGTAAGGCTGGCCAGCGGCTCCAGCTCCGGCAACCAAGCCGGCATTCAGGTTGTAGTTTCCAGGAATGAATCTTCCTTCGTTTCCCACGTAGGAAACATCCACTACCCAGGAAGTCCCAAGCTGCTGCTCCACCGTCAGGTTGTAGGACATCACTTCCGGATCGCGGTAATGCTTGTTGACGGACACATAACTCTGGTTCTTGGTGGCTGGAATAATTCCGTTCGAGGGTATTTGCGCCCCTGCAATGGCTGGAAAACCTGTGCTGAGCCTGGCTGAGCTTCCATCCGGTAATAGAGCAGGCGTATAGCTGCTCAGCGAGTTGAATGCAGCATTCTGGCGCACAGGATAGTTATAGGCGTAATTGTTGTCCTGGAAAGGTGTGCGACTTACACCGAAGCCTCCACGAACCACTGTCTCGGGAGTAACTCGGTAGGCGAAACCTATCCGAGGCTCGAAATCCGTTCCGTTGAAGTCAAGCCCCAGATTGTTTGGCACAGACCCGTAGCCGGAAACCTGCAAGGTGTTGGTGGCTGGGTCGTATTGCGAGAAGCCCCCCTTCGCTGCGGGGACGGCCGGAGGATAGAGTTCCCAGCGAACGCCATAGGTCAAGGTCAGCTTCTGCGTCGCGACCCATGTGTCCTGGATGAAGCCGAAGTACAGCGTTTGCCTCCAGGAGGCAGAATGCACATTCAGATCGCGTCCGACCTGGCTGGGAATATCCAAAAGAAAGCTGGCAAAATCATTGGCGAAACTTGTTTTGTTGCCAGCTTTGTTGAGGCCCGTCTGCCCATCCCGATAGCGGAAGATGCCACGGGGGCTGAAGGTTTGCCCTTGTGTGAGGTCGTCGCGGACCCGGCGCAATTCACCGCCGAACTTGATGGAGTGGTTGCCGAGGATTTTGGTCCAGTTGTTCACCACGTCGATGTTCGTCTCGGCGCGCAACCACGGCAGGCTAGCGCTGTATCCGACCATGGGAGAAGAGAAGCCCGCGATGTCCATGCCAACCAGGCCGCTTGTAAAGGGATCGAGATTCACGCCCGGAATTCCGATGGCTGTGGACGCGTTGGTTCCGTAGTCGGATGCCTGAGCGGTGTTCCGGTAGTGATCGACGCCCGCACGCAACTCAGTGAACAGAGTGGGCGAAAAGAGGTGGGTGTATTCCAGGGCGCCGTTGTAAACAGTATTGACCCCGTTCCCCTCGAAGGCGCCTGCAATCGGTCCGCCAGCCAGGCCGAACACGGGAGCCTGCAGTGTGTTGGAGCGCTGCCAACTGAAGCGTCCTGTCAGACGGTCGGTCGTATGCAACTCCTGGTCCACCTTTACGTCAAACGTGTTCACATCGTTCTGAAAGCCGGTTGTCGCCTGGTAGTTATTGGTGAACGTAGCTCCCGGAACATTGGGCAGAGGAACCAGCGCCAGCAGCTTCTGCGCAATCGGACTCAGGCGGCTTGACGGAATCACATTTGCAATCCCGTTCGTGACGAACTGTGTTCTTCCGGATCCGTCTGCTGCTCCCGTCTGGGGATCGTAGATGGCTGTTGGGCCTGCACTCAAATCTCCGCTGCGAAAGGCTGCGGTCGGAATGGTGAGGATGTTGAACTGGCTCGAGTGATTGCTGTAGCGCAGGAAATCGCCGAAGAAGAATGTGTGGTTCTTCATGATCGGTCCGCCCAGTGTCGCTCCGTAATAGTTGTTCGTGGACCGTGGAAACTTGCCCGTATTGTTGAAGTAGGTGCGCGCGGCGGTCGCGCTCACCTGGTTGAATTCATAGGCTGATCCGTGGAACGCGTTGGTGCCGGACTTCAACGTGACGTTGGTGACTGCGCCAGCCGACCTGCCAAATTCCGGCGCATAGTTGCTCGTCTCCACGTCCACCGTCCGGATTGCTGCTGCCGGCGGAATATATACCTGCAGCAGACCCGTGCGCTCATTGTCATCGATGCCCTCGAACTGCAGATTGTTGGACAGTTCGGACTGTCCGTTCACCTGGAAGGACTGCGAGTTCTGCGCGTCGAAGAACGAGGAGTGGTCGTAGACGGGCCTGCTGACGCCGGGGACCAGCGATTCCAGAGCCTGGAAGTTTCGCTGAGATCCGACAGGCAGGTCCTGCACCTGCTTCGCGTCGATCTGAGCGGTTACATCGGCTCGGTCGGTCTGCAGCAGCGCGGGCGCTCCGGTTACGGAAATGGTCTGCGACGAGGAGCCGACGTGCAACTCCACGTCCACACGGGTAGTAGTGTTCACGGGCACGTTGATGTCACGCTGCTCCTGCTTCTGGAATCCGGCTCCTACCGCAGTGAGGGTGTAGGTTCCCGGTTGCAGGAAAGTAAATTCATAATTGCCGCTGGTGTTTGTCGTGCCGGTGGCAGTGGTGTTGGTGCCCTGGTTGGTCAGCGTCAGCGCCACGTTTGAAACAACAGCGCCCGATGGATCGGTGACCGTGCCTACGAGACTGGCGGTAACGGCCTGTCCCCAGCCGGTGGATGGAACGAGGAAGGCGAGCAGCACCGTCAGTGAGATGAGGATGTTCTTGTACGCCATTTTCAGGCCCCCAGAAACTCTTGTTCGGATCAGTTTGCACATCGAACTTATTTCCAGAGGCAATGCTCTCTGGCCCCAGGGTTTGGCGAGCGCCTCAACTTAGTGCCATCTGCGCGCCCGTTCCTCTGGTGGCCAACGACGCTACCATGTAAATATTTAGCAGTCAAGTTAGACTCTTGCCCACCCAGGGCCGACGCATATAAATGTCCACAGGTTGCTATATGCATGGAGCGTGAAATGCGTGAGAAGGGGAAATGGACACTCCCCTGAAGTATTTTGCTGAGCTGCGCGATCCAGGGATAGAGCGAAACCGGGAACATCTGCTTGAAGAGATTCTTCTTATCGCCATAGCGGCGGTATTGAGCGGAGCCGAAAGCTGGAACGACATTGCAGATTACGGCGAAGACAAGCGGGAGTGGCTGCAAACATTATTGAGGCTTCCATCGGGCATTCCATCGCACGATACGTTCCATCGGGTGTTTGCGGCACTGGACCCTGAAGAGATGGAGCGCGGTTTCGTGGCTTGGGTTTCGTCGATTGCCCGGCTGACGGCGGGCGAAGTGGTGGCCATCGACGGCAAGACGCTGTGCGGCACGCGCGAGGCGGGCAAAAAGGCCCTGGTGCACATGGTTTCGGCCTGGGCCAGCGCCAACAACCTGGTGCTGGCCCAGCGCAAGGTAGATGAAAAGTCCAACGAAATTACGGCGATTCCGAAACTGTTGGACGCGCTGGAGTTGGCAGGCACCGTGGTGACCATCGATGCGATGGGCTGCCAGCGCGAGATCGCCAGCAAGATGATCGAGAAGAAGGCCGACTACGTGCTGGCGGTCAAGGATAATCAGGGTCTGCTGGCCGAGCAGGTCAGAGACTCGTTTCTGCTCATGGACTGTGGCACGGTCAGCGAAGAAATCGATTGCGGCCACGGGCGAGTCGAGCGCCGCTGCTGCTCGGTGATCGCCGACTTGAGCATGGTCGACAGAGCTGCCGAATGGGCATCGTTGCAGGGGTTGGTGCGTATCCAGAGTGAGCGTTACCACAAGGCCACAGGCAAGACCGAGCGCGAGATCCGCTACTACATCACCAGCCTCAAGCCCGATGCGGCGCAACTGAACCGCGTGATCCGCCAGCACTGGGGCATCGAAAACAAGCTGCACTGGGTGCTCGATGTCGGCTTCGGCGAAGATCTGGACCGAAAACGAGCAGGGCATGCAGCGCAAAACTTCTCCCTGCTCAACCGCATCGCGCTGAACCTGCTCAAACAGGAAACAACCTTCAAACGTGGCGTAAAGGGAAAACGTCTCAAAGCCGCCTGGAACCACCCTTACCTGCTCAAATTAATGGGAATTTGATATGCGTCGGCCCTGCTT
>JAJZGF010000157.1 GCA_021805025.1 Acidobacteriota bacterium | reverse complement strand
GCTACAACCGCGTCCGTCTCGCCCTGGTTACGCACGATGCAGGGGGGCTGACGGAAAAGGACTTCACCTTGGCGGGTGAGGCAAGCAAACTTGCCTGATCGGCACGGGATGCTGTCTGAGAAAAAGCATGATTTCAATAGACACACTACTTGCGATTTGACATGATGAGATGAGTGATACGCTCTACCCGGCTTGCGAGAGGGATGCAGGACGAGACGCCTGTTCATGCGGCCACACGATCCTCCCTTTTTACGCTCGCGGGTGCGCTTCACAAGCCATTGTGGCCAGAACGTTGCCGGATGGCTCATTCGGAGGAAAAGCCCGTTGCGCATATCGCTCTTCATCACCTGCTATAACGACACGCTGTTTCCTGAGACCGGCAAGGCGGTGGTGCGCGTGCTGGAGCGGATGGGCCATACGGTCGAGTTTCGCCGGGAGCAGACCTGCTGCGGCCAGATGCACTGGAACACCGGCTATCTGAAAGAAGCAGTCCCCATCATCCGCCACTTTGTAGCGGTCTATGGCGACGCGGAGACGATTGTTGCGCCGTCCAGCTCCTGCGTGTCGATGATGCGGGACCACTACCTGAAAGCGGCGGAGATGGCAGGCGATGCAAAGCTCGCCGCGGACGTGGAGGCGCTGCTGCCGCGGATCTACGAGTTCACCGAGCTGCTGGTGAAGAAGCTGGGCGTAGAAGATGTGGGCGCGACCTTTCCGCACAAGGTTACGCTCCATACCAGTTGCCACTCCCAGCGCAGCCTGCACCTGGGCGATATTCCCGTGCGGCTGCTCAAACAAGTGCGCGGACTGGAACTGCTGCCGATTGAGAATCCGCAGGAGTGCTGCGGCTTTGGCGGCACGTTTTCCATCAAGAATGCGGATGTGTCGTCCGCGATGCTGGCCGAGAAGGTGCGCACGGTGCTGAACACCGGCGCGGAGGTCTGCACGGCAGTGGACAACTCCTGCCTGATGCACATCTACGGCTCGCTGCACCGGCAGCGCACCTTTGTGCGCACGGCCCATATTGCGGAGATTCTGGCTTCCACGGGAGGGCAGGGATGAGCGCGCCGGAACACTCGCACTTTTCGAGTCGCAACTTTCCTGAGGCAGCCAAGGAGCTGTTGGCCGACTCGCAACTCCGCAAGAATGTGCGCCACGCCACGGATGTGATTCAGGCAAAGCGCAACCGCGTGGTCGCAGAACTGCCGGACTGGGAGGCGCTGCGCGACGCAGGCTCGGGGATTCGTGCGCACGCATTGGCGCACCTGGATCACTATCTCGCCGAGTTTGAGCAGAACTGCACGCGCGCCGGCGGGCAGGTGCACTGGGCGCGGGATGCGGCGGAAGCCAATCGCATCATCCTTGGACTCATCCAGCGCCACGAGGCCAAAGAGGTCATCAAGATCAAGACCATGACCTCTGAAGAGATCGGGCTGAACGGCAATCTTGAGGCCCACGGCATTCGCGCCCATGAGACGGATCTGGCGGAGCTCATCGTGCAGCTCGGCCATGACAAGCCCTCGCACTTCGTCGTGCCGGCGCTGCACAAAAATCGACAGCAGGTGCGCGCGATCTTTCAGCGCGAGATGCATCTGCCTGAGCTTGGCGACAAGCCGGAGGACCTGTGCGCGGCGGCGCGCACCTATCTGCGCGAGAAGTATCTGCGCATCAAGGTGGCGGTCTCTGGCGCGAATTTTCTGGTGGCGGAGAACGGCGCGGTCTGCATTGTGGAGTCGGAAGGCAACGGGCGCATGTGCCTTACGCTGCCTGACGTGCTGATCTCGCTGGTGGGCATTGAAAAGGTGATTCCGCGATTCCGCGATCTGGAAGTGTTGCTGCAGACGCTGCCGCGCTCGGCCACGGGCGAGCGGATGAATCCCTACAACTCGATATGGACCGGTGTACATGCGGGCGATGGGCCAAAGGAGTTTCACGTCGTGCTGCTCGACAATGGCCGCAGCCCGATTCTTGCCGAAGCGGAAGCGCGGCAGACGCTGAAGTGCATTCGCTGCGCGGCCTGCCTGAATGTGTGCCCTGTCTATCACCAGACGGGCGGCCATGCGTATGAGTCGGTCTATGCGGGGCCAATCGGCGCGATTCTGACTCCGCAGCTTCATTCGATGGAAGAAGGCCGATCGCTGCCCTACGCTTCATCCTTGTGCGGGGCTTGCTATGAGGTTTGTCCGGTCAAGATCAACATACCGGAGGTGCTGATTCATCTGCGCGGCAAGGTCGTCGAGCAGGACCAGAAGACACTGGGCGGCAAGCTGGGGTTCTGGAACATCGGGATGCAGGCGGCGGCGTTCGTGTTCGAGAGTGCGAACCGATTGTCAATGGCGCAGCATCTTGGCCAGATGGGGCAAAAGGTCGTGGTGTCAAAGAACGGATTCATTGAGCGGTTGCCGCTGATGCTCTCCGGGTGGACGCAGACGCGCGACCTGAAGGCGTTGCCGGCGCAGAGCTTCAGAGACTGGTGGGCGCAGCGGGAATCGAGTGGAAGCCGGCCGACGAACACTGCAAAGGAGGGGCGTCGTGGCGAGTGAAAGCGAAGCACGGGGGGCGATCCTGAGCAGCATCCGCAGTGCGCTGCGCGCGCCGGCGGAGCACGACGACGGGGCGCGCCAGGCCGAGTATGAGGGCCTCCCGCGCGGCTACAAGCGTGCCGCCACGCTCCAGGGCGAGGCGCTGCTGGCCTTGTTTACGCATCGGCTCATCGAGTATGACGCCGGGGTTGCGCGTGTGCCGCGCGCGCAGATTGCCGATGCCGTGGCGCGGCTGCTGGGAAAGCGAGGATTGAAGCGAATCGCGATCGCTGACGATCTGCCCGCGGAGTGGCTGCCCTGCGGATTTCAATTTGAGAAGGCCTCAGCATTCGGCGCGCAGCAATTGGACGAGTTGGAAGGCGCGTTGACGGGTTGCGCGGTGGCGATCGCCGAGACGGGCACGATTGTGCTGCAGAATGCGGCGGCACAGGGTCCGCGCAGCCTTTCTCTTGTGCCCGACTACCACCTCTGTGTGGTCTTCGCGGCGCAGGTGGTGGAGACGGTCCCGGAATGCTTTGCGCGGCTGGATGCGACGGCGGCGTTACCGACGACATTCATTTCCGGCCCCTCGGCCACCGCGGACATTGAGATGACGCGCATCAAGGGCGTGCATGGTCCGCGATTTCTGGACGTATTGATGGTGGAGTAAAGGTCTCGCGCGAGCCGTCCTCATGCAGTTTTCTTCGCCCTGGCCCCGCGCCAGTACAGGAAAAGGCCAACGAGGATGGACGCTGCAGTGCCCAGAACAAGCTTGAGTTCAAAGCCAAGCTTGTCGGCGGAGTCGCCGGGAGGAACGAGCGACACCGCGATGCCGATCAGGACCACGAGAAAGCCTAGCCCGCCCGCAATCCATGCGCCCGCGACACCGCCGGGCACCAGCACGGCATGTGGGTTATCTGTGCGATCTTTGCGGCGCGCCAGTTTGATGATCGCAGCGAACATGTACAGAAACGGGATGAAGTAGAGGATGATGGCCGCGTCGATGAGGAACTGATAGGCACCGCGCGTGGTCTCGTTCATCTGGCTCACCAGCAGGATGGCGCCGGAGAGAGCAGCCTGCACAAGGATCGAGATATAAGGCGTCTTCCAGCGCGGATGAATCTTGCCGAAAGCAGCGGGAAGATAGCGATCGATCCCGACGACGAAGGGCACGCGCGCAATGCCCGCGACTGTGCTGCCCACGCCGCCCGCATTGCCCACGGTCACAAGCATGGCCGCAAGAATGCCGAGGACGCCGACACGCAGCGCCACAGAGCCAACGGTGATGGCATGAAAGACCCCGCTCTGCGGATCGATGTCACCGGCCGGCACGAGAGCCAGGATGGAAAACGTTCCGGCAATGTACATCAGGGCGATCAGCGCACCCGCGCCAAAAACAGCGCGCGGCAGCGTGCGGCGCGGATCGCGCACCTCTTCACTCATGGCAGAGACCAGTTCCAGTCCGGTAAAGGCAAAGGCGATCTGCGACCAGAAGTTGACCGTATTCCAGTTCCACGCGGGCAGCATGTTTGCCGCCGTGAAATGGGTCGCGGAGCCGCCATGCAGCACCGATACCACGGCAATAGCGGCGAGCATGAGCAACGGGACGTAGGTGCCCACGCCGCCCGCGTTCTGGAGCCATTTGCCGATGTTCAGTCCAATAATGTTGAGCACCACGGCCACCAGCAGCATGGCCAGAGAAACGCTCAACAGGAAGGTGCGGTCCTGCGAGAGTGCGACACCGCGACCACCAATGACATAGGCAGCCATGGATGCGCTGGCAAGCAGCAGTCCGGGAAAATAAAAGACGGTGTAGATCCAGTAGGTCCAGCCGGCGACAAAGCCGTGAAAGTCTCCAAAGGCCTCTCTGGACCAAGCATAGAGACCGCCCTCCTGCGGGAATCGCGACGACAGCTCATTGATGACCAGCGCGCCGGGCACGAAGAAGAAGACCGCGGCGATTATCCAGAGGCTGATGGAAGACGGGCCATTGTGGCCGGCGGCGGCGATCCAGCGCGGCCCCAGAACGGTGGCGATGTTGAACAGCAGGACATCCCAGAAGCCCATGGTCTTGCGCAGTTGCGTTCTGGAGTCGAGCGGGCCGGTTGCAGGAATTGTCATCGCGCCATCCGCTGCTTCGGGTCGTACCGATTTTGCATGCGGCAATCATAACGGACGGGAGTTCCTTCCATCCGTGAGGAATGGGCCGGGGCGATGATTCCGTGGTACAGGATGCGGCTTTGACCTGAAGCTCCGCACTCCGTATGAGGGTAAATGGGTCTGCGAAAATAGAAGAGCATGCTCTCCCTGCAAAATGCCGGCAAGCGGTTTGGCCCGCGTGTGTTGTTTCTTGAGGCCAACTGGCTGATCCGAAGCCGGGAAAAGACCGCGCTTGTGGGCGCCAATGGCACCGGCAAATCCACATTGATGAAGGTGCTGGCCGGCCTCGAATCGCTGGACTACGGAGCGATGCAGCGGACGCGCGGCATGAGCATCGGTTACCTGCCGCAGGAGGGTCTGCGGCTCACCGGGCGCAATATCTTTGAGGAGTGCCTATCCGTCTTCGACGAGCTGCGCTCGATGGAAGGCGAGAGCGAGCGCCTGGCCGGGCAACTGGCGGAGCTGGACCACGCAAGCGTGGAGTATGAGGCAGCAGCCGAGCGCTACTCCATGCTGCAGGAGCGCTTTCATGCGCTGGACGGCTACGCCCTCGATGCCCAGGTAGGCAGCGTGCTCACAGGCCTGGGCTTTGGCAAAGAAGACTGGTCGCGGCAGACCGATGAGTTCAGCGGCGGATGGCAGATGCGCATCGCGCTGGCCAAGCTGCTGCTGGCCAAGCCCAACCTGCTGCTGCTCGACGAGCCGACCAATCACCTCGATCTGGAAACGCGAAACTGGCTTGAAGGCTATCTGAAGAGTTATCCGTTTGGTTACATCCTTATCTCGCATGACCGCTACTTTCTCGATGTCACCATCGACCGCACGGTGGAGATATGGAACAAGCGGCTCACCATCTTTCAGGGCAACTACACGAAGTATCTTGCGCAAAAAGACGAACGCCGTGCGCAGTTAGAAGCGGCGTATCGCAATCAGCGCGAACAGATCGAGCACCTTGAGGCGTTCATCAACCGCTTTCGCGCCCAGGCCACCAAGGCCAGGCAGGTGCAGTCGCGCATCAAGGAACTGGAAAAGATCGAGCGCATCGAGATCCCCGAAGAAGAGCCTGTGATGCACTTCAAGTTTCCCCAGCCTCCGCCCTCGGGCCGCATGGTTGCGGAGGCCGAGGGACTCTCGAAGAGCTACGGGCCCAAGCAGGTTCTCAACAATGTGCGCTTCTCCATCGAGCGCGGCGACCGCGTTGCGCTGGTGGGCGTAAACGGCGCGGGCAAGTCGACGCTCATCAAGCTGCTGACGGGCGTAGAGCAGCCCACGGCGGGAACCATCAAGCTGGGCCACAACGTGGTGAGCGAGTATTTTGCGCAGGACCAGTACAAGGTGCTGGACGGCGAGGCGCGCATGCTGGACGACATCAGCCGCGCGGCGCTGAAGGTGCCCGAATCAGCGTTGCGCTCGCTGCTGGGATGCTTCCTCTTTTCCGGCGACGATGTCTTCAAACAGCTCGGCGTGCTGTCCGGCGGTGAGCGCAACCGCTTCGCGCTGGCGCGGATTCTGGTATCGCCGTCGAATTTCCTCCTCCTGGACGAGCCGACCAACCACCTGGACATGCGCGCCAAGGATGTCTTGCTGGATGCGCTGGCAGCCTTCAGCGGGACTGTCATCTTTGTGTCGCATGACCGCTACTTCATTGACCGGCTGGCGACGCGCGTCATCGAGGTGGAGAACGGTACGGTCACGACCTACGAGGGGAATTACGAGGATTATCTGCGCAAAAAGGAATCATTTGCGCTGGGAGCGGTTACGGCCGCATCTGCTCCGCCCCGTGGTGAGACGCAGGAACCTGTGCAAGCATTCCAGCACACGAGTCCATCCGGCACGACCATCGTGATTGAGGGCGGGCCCGACGACACGACCAGGAAGCGGCGTCTGAATCCCATCAAGCAAAAGCAGATGGAGGACCGCTGCGCCTTCCTCGAAGAAGAGATTCCGCGCATCGAGGGCGCCATTGCGCACACTGAGGAGCAGTTGGCGATCTATGTCTCCGCCGCTGAGACGCAGCGATTGACCGATCTCGCCGCTGAGTTGCGGGGCCAGCTCGCCGCACTGACCGTCGAGTGGGA
Source organism: Acidobacteriota bacterium (assembly GCA_021805025.1). GTDB lineage: Bacteria > Acidobacteriota > Terriglobia > Terriglobales > Acidobacteriaceae > Telmatobacter. Next base: position 1,747 of record JAJZGF010000157.1, on the reverse strand, counting down.
AGACCTGACGGTGCAATTGGACGGCCAGACGGCATTATCGAATCAATGACCACCTGCGCGCTTCGGGGTTACGTCGCACGTGGGTTTTCCGCTATAGTAACCTCAGATTCGGGCAACCGCATGGAAATGCTTGAAAATGCGGAACTAGGTAGGTAATAGGACGATTCCAGCCAACCCGAAAAGGTATCTATGGTGACCGCTCGACCGCTTGATTTGCCCGACTTCAGCAACCCGCCGGTGGTAGAAACAGTATTGTCCGCGCAGTTTGATCGGCTATCTGGGTTGCAAACCGCACACTTTGGCTTGTATTGGGGTGAGGTGCGAGATCGATTTCCGAAGACTGAAGAACATGGGGAACTTCCTTCACTAGAAGAACGCTTAGGTGAACAGGCTCAGCCTGCAGTCGGTATTCAATTTCAAGCGATTGAGGCTCCTCCGACGCCAAGGTTCTGGTTTATTGATGAAGGCGGCACGGAGCTTATTCAAATCCAGAGAGATCGCTTTATCAAGAACTGGCGCAAGACAGACGACGGTGATCATTACCCCCGCTACGAGACGGTGCGGGCAGGCTATGACGAGGATTTCAGCAATTTTGCTCGTTTTGTGTCCCGAAACGAACTAGGTACTAGGTACGCTTCGCGTCAATCAGTGTGAGGTGACGTACATCAATCACATAGTGGCCGGGGCAGGTTGGGATACGCACTCCGACATTGGAAAGGTCTTCACCGTATGGCAGCAGCCTCAGTCGACCTTTCCTGGTCTGGCACAGGATTTAACCTTTCGTGCCAGATTTCCGATACTCGATCAAGGTGGGAATTTTGCTGGGCGCCTCTACGCTACACTCCACCCCGTAGCGCATCTCACGGACGGTGCGCCTATGTTCCTCTTGGACCTCACAGCACGAGGGCAGGTCGGTGAGGGCGTAGAGTTTTTTGATCTCGGCCGCGAATGGATCGTCCGGTCATTCGCAGAGCTTACTACACCTCCGATGCACAAGATTTGGGGCAGGAGGAAGTAGGCATGGCAGCACTCGCTCTACCACCAGTTCGACCGACAACGTCGCTAACCGAAAATGCGTTTGAGAGGAAGTGGGAGCAACCTGCTGCGAGCGCCGCTGCGTTCTGGCAGCAGAGCGAAAAGGTATTTGTGTTTCCAACTCGAGAAGCTGCGTATCGATTCGTTGTCAGGACAAATAGTCTCCCATCGTGGGTTGAGCCAACGATTTCTGCTTATTCTGGGATCCAAAGTCTCAACGATAATTGGGATTCCTATGGCGGGAAGAAGATCAGCCACGACATCATAAGGCTTTCACTATCCATCCTAGCTCAAATCATGGAAAGCGCTTCTCCCGCTCCATCGGTTGTTCCTCTAGCTGATGGCGGGTTGCAGCTCGAATGGCATCGAAAACAGCAGGACCTAGAAATAGTGTTTCCTGTTGATGAATCCGCGAAGTTCTACTACACGAACAAAGCCAGAAGGAGCGAAGATGAAGGCTCCATTGATGAAATCGTGAGGCTCGCTCAACTCGTGAAAGAAATCGCGTGAGGCATGACTCCGCCCGTATATCAGGATGATTCATCGATTTCCGACGGAGATAGGCTCTTTCGACGCGTGCATAAAGACTTCATCGTCCGCGACGAGAATACCGGCTTAGGCGCTGTACATAAATAAATGCTTCATTTTGGCGATATAGTATAGTTCCAGTCGCCGTGGAAGTTATGGCGCTCTAGGTGGATAGCGGCCAATT
>JAJZGF010000156.1 GCA_021805025.1 Acidobacteriota bacterium | reverse complement strand
CAGGACTTTCCCCAGAATTTCTTAGGCTGACCAGATGAGTGCCAGTTCCAGTTGTGCGTCCGGCGGTGATTTTTGCCTTGGCTGGAAGGCGCTGCCGGAGAGCAGGCGTCGGATTCCGTCGGCCAAAGCATAAAAGCGGAAGGGCGGAATACCGAAGAATCGCTGCGAGATGACGAGCAGTTTCTCGGTGAGGATGCGCAGCTTCATTTTCTGTCCGAGAAAAGTGGCGGCAAAGTAAGCCGCGGCGGTCACGAGCACGACCAAGTTCTTCAGTCTCCGATACTTCATCACCCGGATGTCTTCCAGGTTGTAACTCTGTTTGACGAAGCGGAAAGTCTCCTCAATTTTCCACCTTGTCCAATAGATTCGTGCCGCCCACCATACACTTTCCGAGTCCCGCGCTCGCAGTTTGAGGTTGGTGACGAGCAGGATCGGCTGCTCGCCAAAGCCTGCCACCACCACCAGCCAGAGCATTTCGTCGCGGCCCACAAGACGGAAAGGCTCAGCGCCGTAATGCAGTTCGTAGGTCTTCTCTTGCCCCTTGTCGATCTTCACCACGCGCGCCTGATGGCGCAGTTTACAGCCCGCGGCCAGCTCGGCTATGCCGCGCAGCCGCCCCCGCCGGTCGCGCACCATGCGCTCGCCGGTGGAACGAATGACAAAGCGCAAATGCTTGTCCAGCAAGGGTTCCAGCAGCTTCTTGCGGTCGCAGCCGCGATCCATGGTCCAGATGCCGCGGCCGTTGAGATGCCGGTTCGCCGCGTCGACGACAGAGAGAATCTCGGCGTTTTCGCTCACGTATTCTTTGGCTTCGGCCGAGAACAGCTTCTGGCATACCGGCACGATGTCGCTGCCGTTTACTTCTGCTGCGGTCACGTCCACCAGCCAGTAGCCGGGGTGCGTCTCCCCCGTCGAGCCGTCCCAGACCGTCGCCAGGTGTTCCATTTTCCGGGCATACTCTTTGCGGATATCGCTGAGGTCCAGCGCCAGCACGGTATCTTCGCAAATGCGTGTGCTCGCCATCGCGACTAACTTCGAAGTAAGTTCCGTCTCTATCTCTGCGTGCTTCAAGTTACGCGACAATCGCTTCTCGGTGCGGATCAGGGGAATAGCTTCGCCCAGCGCGCGCCCGATATTACTGAGTTTCACATCCTGGCTGGACTCGATGCCATAGAGCATCTCGGAGACAAACTTCGTCAGTGGTTTCGACAGGCCGCCACACAACTCCGAGGTGAATTTCGACAGTTGGGCTTTCAAACGGGAACGGACTTTGCTATCGTGCATCGGGGGCGCCTCCGGGCAGACAGATTTTCTTGGCTGAAAATCCCTTCTACCACGAATCGCGCCCCTCCCACTTTCTTATTGCGATAACCTGTTCAAACAGGGTGCCTTACGCAACCAGGCCATCAAAATCTGGGGAAAGTCCCGTGAAGGTGTACTTGCATATAGTAGCACTATGTGCAAGTCTATTTACTTATGGTGACACGTCATTATTGGATTGATCGGATCGAACAGGCGTGGGAAAAGCGGTCGATCGTCTGGCTCGCCGGAGTGCGGCGGGTAGGCAAGACCTATCTTTGCCAGAGCCTTCCAGAAACCGAGTATTTCGACTGTGAATTGCCCCGAACTCGCCGCATGATGGAGGACCCTGAAGGGTTCCTTGAAAGCCTCCGCGGCAAGCGGATTGTTCTGGATGAGATTCACCGCCTCAACAATCCCTCCGAACTATTGAAGATTGCAGCGGACCATTTTCCCGATATACGCGTTGTAGCGACCGGCTCATCTACCCTCAGTGCATCTAGCAAGTTCAAGGACACCTTGGCCGGGCGCAAACGTGATCTCTGGCTGACCCCTATGTGCCTGCGCGACCTCGCGGATGCTAAACAGGATGATCTGAGACGCCGTCTCTTGCGAGGCGGTCTGCCGCCTTTCTTTCTCGCTCAGGACCTAGAGGAGCGTGATTTTCAGGAATGGACGGATGCGTATTGGGCGAAAGACATCCAGGAGTTATTCCGCCTAGAGCGTAGGGACTCCTTCCAAAAGTTTACCGAACTCCTTCTGGCGCAAAGTGGAGGAATTTTCGAGGCAACGCGATTTTCTACTCCCTGCGAGGTGAGCCGGCCTACTATCGCAAACTACCTCCGCGTGCTGGAGGCGACTTTCGTAGCGCACGTAATTCGCCCCTTCAGCACCCGGCGGCCCACGGAAATCGTATCCGCCCCAAAGGTCTATGGCTTCGATACTGGTTTCATCTGCTATTACCGCGGTTGGCAAGAGTTGCGCGACGAAGATCTCGGGATCTTATGGGAACACTTCGTACTCAACGAGATGATGGCTCACTTACAGACCCGTGAAATCGGGTACTGGCGAGACAAACGCGGGCATGAGGTGGACTTTGTTCTGGCAGGACGACGAAAAAGCCCCCTCGCCATTGAGTGCAAGTGGTCAGCCGACAGGTTTGAGCCTGTCAATTTAGTGGCATTTCGCATACAACACCCTGAAGGAGACAACGTTGTTCTGGCAGAGGACATAACGCGCACCTTCACCCGGAACTATGGAACGCTAAAAGTGCGGTTCGAGAGCCTGGCTTCGTTCATCGAACAATTGGCTTAGGACCCGACTCTGACGTGTAGTTCATTGACCAAGCACACGGGAGCCTGCACTTGACCAGGCTGCCCTTGCGGGCTAATCGAACAACTCTGGCAGTCTATGAATGAGCCTTCTCGCTGATGGCCAACCAGCTTCGATGAACACATCGAGGCAGTCTACAAGAGCCTGCCGACGAGGTTCATCCCGGAAAATGTCACGGTGGTCGGCAAGGCATACCCCAACAATCCTGACGAAGACATCCGCCCCCATCGAATCAAACTGATAGCCCTGGCGCTTCCTGCACCCACTTCAACGCGGCAACGAGGTCTGTCATGCCGACGTTGGAGGAATCCTCGTACCCTGTGCCTCCAACCTCGGAGACATCGAGGAATCCCAATGCGTTTAGACGGTGGTTGACCGAGACCTGAACGACATCGTGGTAGCGAGCCATGTTTGCGCCCTCGTGTGAGGGCAACTCATAGGAAGATCCGAATTCAAAGCCGCCGCCGTGGATGTAGAACATGACGGCTCGGCTGCCGGTGAGCGACGGCGTCCAGATGTCCAGCTTGAGCATGTCCTCGCTCTGCCGGCCGTCATCCCAGTCCTGCAGAAACACCTGCTCCTGGCTGTGCCAGTCGTGGAGGCGCTGCGGACAATTGGCCCCATAGATGAGCGCGGGGTATTCGCCCTCCCAAGGCACAGGAGGTTTGGCTGGCAGCCATCGATTTTCCCCGCCCGTGTCCTGGCCGTAGGGAACGCCCTTGAAGGTGAACACATCGCCCGACACGAAGCCGCGCACTTTGCCGTATTTCGTATGGGCAACGGCCGAGGCGGGCGTAGAACAGAACGGCGGCTGCTGCTGATGAACTCCGGTCTTGATGCTGTCGGAGGCGTGAGCCGCACTCGTGATCGCAGCGGCAACTCCTGCACCCGCCGAGAGCTTCAGTGCATCGCGGCGACTCAAGACCTGGCGATTTCCAGTTTTCGATTTCGACATGGCGGTTTACCTTTTCGGTTTCGAAAGCACCTTCAATTGGTTTTACTCGAGCCGGGAGGGCACTGCGTGTTTCCTGCCTGGCCTCGAAGCCCTGCCTGGGGACCCTCAATGTTACCGAGCGCACACTACAATCGACAAGCAAATAAATCGCTTTATTGATCGCAGATCGAACTCCAGGCAGTACAGGCGGTTCCCTCGGAATGGTGAGCTTTTCCAGGACACCAACTGCGTCCTCCAGTCCGACGTTCACGTCAGAACCAGTAGCGTTCATCAGAAGTGCACTCGTCGGTTAAGTTATCCCGTGAGAGCATCATCCGGTTGTATCCACCTATGGGCGGGAGATCCTTCATGCCCAAAACAGATCCTCCGGTGCACTTCCTTAGGCGCGCGAGGAATACGAAATGTCAATGAATCGACGTGAGTTTATGGCGGCCTCGGTTGCTGGCGCCGCAATGTTGAATCAGGGAGTAAGGGCGTTCTCGGCTCCGACAGAAAACATCGAGGTCGCCATTGATGCGGCGCGGATTGCCGGCCCGGTATCGCCGCTGGTATTCGGCGGGTACATGGAGCCCGCCACCACTCGCGTTTGGGCCGAGATGCTGACCGACAGGAAGTTCGCCCACCCCATCACCGAGGCTCCGGCGGCGCCAGCCAACTCCTTCATGCGCCGCTTCATGGGAGAACCCTTCAGGCCGGTTGGCCCGGCGGGTACCGTCGAAATGGATACGGTCAATCCCTTTGTCGGCAAGCACAGTCCGCGCGTGAAGGTCGACCGTTCCGAACCCCGCGGCATCGAGCAATCGCGGCTGCGCCTGGGTCGCGGGAAGTCCTATGAAGGCCGGATTTATTTAGCCGGTGAGCCCGGCGTCAAAGTCGTGGTCCGGCTGGTGTGGGGAACGGGGCCGGACGACGCGCAATCCATCACCATTCCGCCACTCTCCCGCGAATACCGGAAGTTTCCTCTCAAGTTCACCTCGCCGGTGGACACGGATCAGGCTCGTCTCGAAATCCTGGGCACAGGCAGCGGCAGCTTCCACATCGGCTCCGCGTCGCTCATGCCTGCAGACAATGTGCAGGGATTTCATGCCGGCATGGTGAAGCAGTTCAAGGACATCGGTTTCCGCATGGCCAAGTGGCCGGGCGGCAACTTTGTTTCCGCATACGACTGGTACGACGGCCTTGGCGACCGCGACAAGCGCCCACCCCGCGTCGCGCCTATGTGGTTTGGCATGGTTGAGCCCAACGACGTCGGCATTCATGAATTCATCGCCTTCTGCAAACTGATAGGAGCCGAGCCCGACGTGGCCGTGGATAGCGGCTTCGGCGAAGCTCGCGTGGCGGCTGAGGAGGTGGAGTATTGCAATGGCTCCATCAACACGCGCCTGGGCAGGATGCGGGCGGAAAATGGCCATCCCAAGCCGTTCAACGTGCGCCTCTGGACCATCGGCAATGAGATGTACGGCTTCTGGCAATACGGTCACATGTCGGCCGACCAGTACTGCGTGAAGCACAACTACTTCGTCGAGGCGATGAAAGAGATCGACCCCACGATCAAGGTCACCTCCGCCGGCGCCAGCATCTGCGAGCAGTCCTGGTGCCTGGCTGAGAACAAGCAGTTCGCCAAGGACTTCTGGCAGCCGCCGGTGCTTGAGACCCTCCCAATTCAGTTCTTCAGCACGCTCGATTACGACGGGTGGATGCTTAAGAACTGCACCCTGAACATCGACTTTGTCTCCGAGCATACCTACGCATATCCCGACCTGGCGTTCGATGCCGGGAAACAGGCGTTTGTGGATGTTCAGGATCCCCTGCCGCTGCGGACACGCCGGCTGGCGAATCGCGTCGGCGAAGCATTTGAAGCCTGGCAAAAGTACCTTGAGAAGATTCCTGAGCTAAAGACCAGAGACATGAAATTCATCTTCGACGAATGGGGTACTCGCTACCGCTCGGCTTCGGGCGCCCGCGATGGCTTCCAACGGCCAGTGGGAATGGTCACGCCGCTTTCGTATGCCCTCTTCCTGCACGAGGTGTTTCGTCATTCTGACATGGTGGGAGCCAGCTGTCCTACGGGCAGCTTCGGCACAGTGGTTACCGATATCACGGGCGACGCAGTGGGGCTTAATGCCGAGGGTCTCGTCATCAAGATCATGGCCAGGCACTTCGTAAATGCTCACCCCGTTTCAGTAGACGGAAATTCGCCCCAGCAGCAGGTCAGCGGCACGCCAATGATCGACAGGGCGACAAATCCTACAGGCAGCCCGACCTATCCACTCGACATTGTGGCGGCGCTGTCGAGTGATCGCACGAAGTTGATCCTTTCCGTGGTCAACCCCACGGAAGAGAGCCAGAAGTTCACGCCCCAGATCCGGGGAATCAAGTTGCGAAGTACTGGGAAGTTGTCGCAGATTGTGGCTCCCAGCGTGAACGCCAACAACGAAGCAGGCAAAGAACCGCAAGTCGCAATCGTCGAGTCTGCACAGCCGGCGCTTCCTGAGACGGTGCACGTTCCATCGCTCAGCGTGAGCGTGTACGAGTTCGAAATCGAGACTGCGTGACCATTCGGGAAAAGCCTGGACGCCGGGCACGGTAGTTGCGTATAGAATTGCCGCGTACTCCAGACCGTGTGGGAAAGTTTTTCTAAGCACGAACCACGGCCTCGCGGGGAGAGCAATGCGAATGTCGCGTGCGGTGATTGAACAGGGGCGTGTCAGCAGCGAATTCCGGATCGAACGAGCTTGGTTGCGAAAGTCACTGCTGCGCGGGCTGGGTGTGGTGGTTCTGGCCATTTTGTTGTTGGGAAACGCGGCGAACGCCCAGGATGGTCCTTTGGTGCTGGAGCGCGAAGGGCGAACGATTTCGCTGGAGCCTTATGCTCCGAACATCGTCCGAGTGACCATCAGCAGAGATAAAGCTGCGGCCACCAGCGCTCCGGGATACGGATTCATCGCCAGGCCGTCGGCGGAGGGATGGACACACGAGCGCGACACCGACGGCACCGATGTATTCCGCTCTCCGCGGATGGTTGTGCGAGTGTCGCCTGCGGATTCTCCCATGCCGCAACCGATGCCACTGGATGAGCTGAACCGCCATCTCCGCGAACAATATTTTGGCGGAGGGAACGGTCATCGTCCGCAGAATGATGCCCTGGTGGTGACGACGGCGGACGGCAAAATGCTGCTGCGCATGCGGAACTGGATGATGATGCCGGAAAGCGCGGACGTAGCCAAGACTGACGGCGGCGCCAAAGGCTACCGCGTGATGGCCGTATTCGACTCGCCTGCCGGCGAGCACTACTACGGATTGGGGCAGCAACAGAAGGGTTGGATGGACCTGCACGACCACCAGATTCGTTGCTGGCATGATTACTCGGCCATCGGCGGCGAGGACGTGTGCGTGCCCTTCATGGTTTCCAGCCGCGGCTACGGACTGGTGTGGGATAACCCGTCGAAGACCACGGTGAACCTGGGATTCAATGGACAAAACGTGTGGTCGTCGGAGGTTGGAGACCGCGTGTCATATTTCGTAATCGCAGGCCAGACCAGCGACGAGATCTATGAGGGCTACCGGCTGCTGACGGGCGTGACGCACATGTTGCCGCGTGCGGTCTACGGCTACATCCAGAGCAAAGCCATCTATCCAACGCAGCAGCAGATCTTGGATGTAGCGAAGGAATATCGCAAGAAAGAACTGCCGCTTGACGTGATTGTGGTTGACTTTCTCAATATGACCAGGCAAGGGGAACTCGACCTGGACCCCAAGCGCTGGCCGGATCCGGCGGCTATGAATCGCGAACTGCACGCCTTGGATGTAAGGACGCTGCTGAGCGTGTGGCCACACTTTGCCCCCGGGACGCAGTTCTACGACATGCTGCTCAATAAAGGCTGGCTGATCCATGCACCGGACGGAAAGCCTGACTTTGGAGGATTCAAGCCCAATATGATTGGGCCGAATATCGACACCACCAACCCGGAAGCAGCGAAGTGGTGGTGGAACGAGATTCGCGACCGGTATGTGAAGCCGTACGGGTTCGATTACATCTGGCTGGATGAGACGGAGCCGGACATCGATCCGGCAAAGGACGTGTTTGCGATCGGTTCGGGTACACGCTTCTACAATGTCTACCCGCTGTTTCACACGGCTTCGGTGTACGAGGGATTCCGCCGCGATTTTGGCGACAGCCGCAGGGTGATGATCCTGGCGCGGGCAGCGTACTTGGGAGCGCAGCGGAACGGAACCGTGTTCTGGTCGAGCGATATTGTTTCCACCTGGGACATGCTGAAGCGCTCGGTTCCGGCGGGGCTGAACTTTACGGCCACCGGACTTCCGTATTGGGACACGGATATCGCCGGGTTCTTTTCGCCGTCTACCGGGGCAGATTACCACCCGGCCCATAAGCCGCTCATCGATGGATCGGATGTGCGCGCCAATATCGGCGACTACGCGGATTACCCCGAGCTGTTTGTGCGATGGTTTGAGTGGGGCGCTTTCCAGCCCGTGATGCGCGCGCACGGCGAGAGAATGCACAACGAGATCTGGGCGTACGGCAAGCAGGCCGAGCCCATCCTGGCCAAATACCTGAAACTGCGCTACCAACTTCTGCCCTACACTTACTCGGTCGCGTATCGGAGCTACCAGACGGGTGCACCCTACATGCGGGCGTTGTTCATGGACTTCCCAGGTGATCCGAACGCTGCCGATATTCCCGATGAGTACATGTATGGGCCTGCATTCCTGGTGGCGCCGGTCACCGAGCAGGGAGCGACCAGCCGCAAGGTTTATCTGCCGGCCGGCTGCGATTGGTACAACTACTGGACCAACGAGCGGATCAAGGGTGGCCAGACCATTACCGCCGACGCGCCCATCGATACATTGCCGCTTTTCGTGCGGGCAGGTTCCATTGTGCCGCTTGGGGCGGAAGTGGAG
>JAJZGF010000155.1 GCA_021805025.1 Acidobacteriota bacterium | reverse complement strand
TATTGCTCCGCTCAGCTCCAATCAGCCGCCCTACAACCTTTTTGAGCGCCAGATTGACGATGAGATTCTGCCCTGGTGCCGGACCACCGGCGTGGCTGTGCTTACCTACAGTTCGCTCTGCCGCAGTCTGCTCGGGGGCCGCGTTCACCGCGGCATGGTCTTTGATGCCAGTGATATCCGCTCTGCCGATCCGAAATTCAAGCATCCCCGCTTCAGCCAGTACATGACAGCCGTGGAGCGGCTTGCAGCCTTTGCCCGTGAGCGCTTCGGCAAGTCCGTGCTGGAGCTGGCGGCCCGTTGGGTGCTTGATCGCCCCGGCGTCTCCGTTGCTCTCTGGGGCGCTAAACGCCCTGACCAGCTCGATGCCGTTGCGGGCGTCATGGGCTGGCGTCTTGACGCAGAGGCGATGATCGAAATCGATCGCATCGTCGCCGAGTCAGTGACCGACCCGATCGGCCCTGAATACCTCACGCCCAGGGTGAGGGGAGATTGAAGAGTTTTCGCCATCTCCCAACCAGTTCTGCGATACTAAACCGTTATGCCAATCGCTGACCTGCAAGAAGCCGCACAGAAAATTGCTGGATTCCTCGCCACCCTGAACAAGCTGGGCGGCCTGCGCCTCAAGTACCGCATCACGGCGGGCGATGGCGCGCGCGACCCTGAAGGGCTTGAGGCTCGCCAGATCTACGTCGAGCTGGGCGGACCCGACGTTCCGCTTGTTACGCAGCACAACGGCGAGCTGCTGCGGGCTCTTGAAACCCTGGCCGCGCAGATACTCCGTCTTGACCAGCGCGAGCACGACCTGGTCAGCTTCGATGCCGGCAACTTCAAAGCTCTCCGCGCGCAGGAACTGCGCATGGCCGCCGAGGTCGCCGCAGAAAAAGTGATCAAGACCGGCACGCCCTACGCCTTTCCGCCCATGAACAGCCGCGAACGCCGCCTGCTGCACCTTGCTTTCCGCAGCATCGAGGGCGTGGAGACAGCCAGCTCAGGCGAGGGGCAGGATCGCTTTCTTGCCGTCTTTCCCGCAGGCAAGACCAACCTGCCCGTGGCCGCGCCGGCCAAGCCCAGAGGCTTCGGACGCAGAGAGCCGAGCCGCCGATAATTGAGCGGCGGCCATGCGCCGCGGGTATGGCACAATACCCAACAATGAGAACCGCAAAACTCCTGCTTCTCCTGGCCCTCGCTGTTCCTCTCTGCAGCGCGCAAAAGCGCCTCGTCCTCATCGATCAGGATGGTTCCGGCCCCGGCGGCTCCAACCAGATGGCGATGCTCGCGCTGCTGCAATCGCCGCAGGTGCAGGTGCTGGGCATCACCATGGTCACCGGCAATGCCTGGCGCGACGAAGAGACCCTCCACACTCTGCGCATGTTGGAGCTGACCGGCCATGCGGACATTCCGGTTGCCAAAGGCGCGGTTTTCCCGCTCGTCCGCACACAGCTTGAGACGCAACTGGCCTCCGCGCTCAACGGCAAAGTCACCTGGCTCGGCGCATGGGGCGAGGGCCCGACCATGCTTGTCGAAACCGCCAAAGGCGTCACGCCCGTCACGCCGGACAAGCTCCCCTCGCACGGGCCGTACGTGATTCCGCCCATGCCGGAAGGACCGCCGACGCTCAAGCCCATCGACGAGGATGCGGTCCACTTCCTCATTCGGCAGGTCCACGCGCATCCGCATGAGGTCACCATCTATGCCGCCGGTCCCATGACCAACATCGCCCTCGCCATCTCCATTGACCCCGATTTCGCCGCGTTGACCCAGGGCATTGTGATGATGGGCGGCAGCCTCAATCCGCAGACCGACGACCCCGAGTTCGCCACCAGCCCACGCCATGAGTTCAACTTCTGGTTTGACCCCGAAGCCGCGCACATCGTGCTGCGCGCCGCCTGGCCCCGCATCAGCGTCACCACCGTCGATGTCTCCATCAAGGCCCCGTTCACCAAAAAGATGCTGGATGAGATTTCGCAATCCGCCTCGCCCACCGCGCGCTACATCGCCGCGTGGAGCCAGGACCGCTACTACATGTGGGACGAGCTCGCCGCCTGCGCCTGGCTCGATCCCACGCTCATCACAAAAGACGAGCAGGTTTACATGGACATCGATCTCAGCCGCGGGCCCACCTACGGCGACACCCTCACCTGGACGGAAAAGTTGAAGCCGGCCACCGACGTGCGCCTCGTCCACGCGCAGACAGACCTCGACCTGAGGCGCTTCCAGCGGATGTTTGTGGACCTGATGACCCGCGGGGGCACACAATAGCCTGCCGGAGCAAGAACGGCAGCGGAGAAGCGGCATGGCGCAGCAATCCATTCTCGGAGACAGCAGGCTGGTTGCTTTTGCGGCAACCATGCATCCTGAGCGGGCGCGCGCGTTCTACCAGGACATCCTCGGACTGCGTCTCGTTGGCGACGAGGCGCCCTTTGCACTGGTCTTCGATGCCAACGGAACGATGCTCCGCATCACCACTGTCAACGAGCTGCTTCCGCAGCAGTTTACCGTGCTGGGCTGGCAGGTAGCATCCATCGACGTCACCGTCGAGCGGCTCACCGCGGCCGGCGTCAAGCTCCTTCGCTTTCCGGGGATGAACGATGCGGACCCGCATGGAGTCTGGACTGCGCCGAGCGGCGCGCGCATCGCATGGTTTCACGACCCAGACCGAAACGTGCTCAGTGTGACGGAATTTCCCGTTCCCGCCGCGACTTGAAAGCTCAATTGCCGGCCTGGATCAAGCTCAGTTGCTGATCTGGATAAAGCTCAATTGCTTGTCTGGATATTCACCAGTTCGCCTTGTCCGCCCGGCGAGGTGGTCTGCGTCTGCGGCGCGCGCCAGTGGTCAATGTAGCTGATCCGGTGTACGCACCCGATCGTGCAGTTGGGTGCGCAGCTCTTCGCCGTCAGGAACTCCCGCTTCACGTCCGCGGTTGTGTACCCGGCCAGCGGTACGCCCGGATATCCGCGCTGCTGCGAGCAGTAGTGCACCAGCCCGTCCTCGCAGATATACAGGTACCGCGAGCCCGCCCTGCACCGCCAGTCGTTCGGCCGACCCTGCGCAATCGCCTCCTGAAACTTGTCGAACTGCGCGTAGTTGGTCTTCCTCCGGTTGGTCATCTCGAAGTAGACCTTGGCCTCGTCGTCCTTCAGCGGCTTCAGTTGCCCGCTGCCGTCGTGGATAATCCCAATCGTCGACTCAAACCCCAGCGCCAGCGCCCGCTTGCCAATCACCAGCGCGTCGTTCGGGTCCTTGAAACCTCCGCCCACCACCGAGTTGATGTTTACGTGGAACTCAGCGTAGTCGGCGAGCATCTGCAGCTTCTTGTCCAGCACCTTCAGGCTCTTTTTTGAGATCTCGTCCGGCTCCAGGTTATCGATGCTGATCTGCATGTGATCCAGCCCGGCCCGGTTCAGCCGCTCAATCCGTTCCACGCTAAGCAGATAGCCATTGGTAATCATCCCGGCAATGGCGCCCGTCCGCCGCATCCGGCGAATGATCTCGTCCAGGTGGGGATGGGTCAGCGGCTCACCGCCGCTGATGCCGATCATCGCCGTTCCCAGCCGTCCCAGGTGGTCGATGCGCCGCAGCATCTCCTCCAGCGGCACCGGCGCCGAGACCTTGTCGTACTCGTTGCAGTAGCCGCAGCTCAGGTTGCAGAAGCGCGCCGGCACAATCTGTGCCAGCACCGGGTGCGATGTGGAGGCCAGGGCCCGCGCGACCATCGCGTACTCGCGCGCCTTGCGCCTGGCCGCAATCCAGCGCCCGCGCGCCGTCGATCTCCGGGGAGTAGCCATCTCTATTATTCAATCACATTGCAGGGGTTTGCACACAGCACGAGGTGCCAGGGATGGGCCAGTTCTGCGGCTGCGCGGCGAGATGCAGGGATAGGATTGACTTGCACGTATCTCCATTTTCCGCGCACTCTGGCTGCGCTATCTTCCTAACCCGGTCGGCCAAGCCCCCTATACTACCCGCATGAAGTTCACAGGCAATGAGCTGGTCGCTCTGCTGGTGGCCGTCAGTTTTGCGGCGGGGCTTAACGTGTACGCCACCGTGGCTACGCTGGGCCTGCTGGCCCATGCGGGTGTGCTGCCGCTGCCGCCCGGTCTGCACCTGCTGGCAAGCTGGTGGGTGATCTCCGCCAGCGCCGCGCTCTTTGCCGTCGAGTTCTTTGCCGACAAGGTGCCCGCGTTCGACCTCATCTGGAATGCCCTGCACACGTTTATCCGCGTACCGGTGGCTGCGCTGCTGGCCTACCAGGCCACCGTGGCCCTCTCGCCAGGTGAGCAGTTGGCCGCCACGGTCGCAGGAGGCCTGATTGCCCTCGTGGCTCACGGTGGCAAAACCGCCGTGCGCGCTGCTGTTACCCCTTCGCCCGAGCCGCTCTCGAACATCGGGCTCAGCATGGGCGAGGATGCGCTGGCCGTCTCTCTCACCTGGCTGGCAACCGTGCACCCCTACTGGGCCGCCGCAATCACCACCGCCCTGGTGGCAGTCACAGTTGTCTTGGTCCGTTGGGTGGTTCGGGCCTTGCGGGCACTGTTCCGGGGAGCGGAGCGGGCGCTCTGACGCGGGCCGGAGGACCACTCAGGGTTCACCGTCTTGCATCCGCCTGCCACAGGCTGCGGCCGGCGCTCCTCACAACTGCTCGAAGATTTCGCGGAACTCCCACGCGCCTTGTTTGTGGGCGATCCACTCGGCGGCGCGGACGGCTCCGAGCGCAAAGCCGCGGCGGGAGTGAGCGTCGTGGCGGAGTTCCAGCACGTCGTACTCGCTGGTGGCGGTCACAACATGCTCGCCTTTGGCGTCGCCCACGCGGTGCGAGGTGACTGGGACCTCTGCGGTCGGCCGGACTTTTTGAATAATCTCCTGCAACGTAAGCGCAGTGCCCGAGGGGGCGTCGAGCTTGGAGGTGTGGTGGGTCTCGCTGATGGCGAAACTGTACCCGTCGAGTTGGGCCAGTTCGGCGGTCAGCCGGAAGAGCTTCTGCACGCCGATGGAGAAATTGGTGCCGTAGAGCAGGGCTCCTCCGCGGCGGTGGGCAAGGGCCTTCATCTCTGCGAGGTGCGCATACCAGCCTGTGGTGCCCACGACGATGCGTCCGCCGAGGGCCAGCACGGCGCGCATATTTTCGACGGCGGCTTCCGGCGCCGTGAAGTCAATGACGGCGTCGATGCCTGCGAGGCTGGGTGCAGTCAGAGCGGAGGCGTTGCTATTCTCCATGATATCGAGGGCGCGCACGCCATGGCCGCGCTCGCGGCTCACGTCCGCCACGAGAGAGCCGGTTTTTCCTTTGCCTAAGACGAGAAACAGCATCTCTACCTCGCGGGTTGGGCGGCGAGCTTTTGCGCTTCGACGTCGAAGACTTCCGGATCGGGGTCCTTGAAGAAGGCGGCGTGCAGTGAGCGCACGGCCTCGTCGGCGTCGTCCTCCTCGATCATGAAGCTCATGTTGATTTCGCTGGCGCCCTGGGAGATCATGCGCACATTGATGTGGCGGATGGCGTTGAAGACCTGCGCGGCAATGCCGTTCTGGCCACGGATGTCTTCGCCCACCATGCAGATGAGCGCCTTCTTGCCCTCGTACTTCACATCGGCAAGCCGGCTCAGGTCGGCGGCGATGGCCGGGAGCCTGTCGTTCGAGTCCACCGTGAGCGAGACGGAAACTTCGCTGGTGGAGACCATATCGACCGGGCACTTGTGCTTGTCGAAGATGGTGAAGATCTCTTTCAGGTAGCCGTGGGACATCAACATGCGGCTGGCCACGACGTCGATGATGGAGAGCTTCTTTTTGACGGCGATGGACTTGAACGGGCTCCTGCAGTGCGGCGCCAGTGAGACGATGCGCGTGCCCTCGTTGGAAGGGTTGCGGCTGTTGAGCACGAGCACGGGAATGTTCTTTTTGACAGCGGGCAGAATCGTGGCCGGGTGCAGCACCTTGGCCCCGAAGTAGGCCAGCTCGGCGGCCTCCTCAAAGCTGATCGCCTTCACGCGCAGGGCGTCGGGACAAACGCGCGGATCGCAGGTCATGATGCCATCGACGTCGGTCCAGATTTCAATGGCTTCCGCATTCATCGCGCCGCCGATGAGTGCGCCGGTAAAGTCGGAGCCGCCGCGGCCCAGGGTGGTGGTGATGCCCTCTTCGTTGGCGGCGATGAATCCGCCCATGACGGGGACCTTACCCTGATCGACGAGGGGCCGGATCTTCTCGGCGGCACGCTTTTCAATGATGCTGTCCTGCGGCACGGCCCTCTGGAACTGCGAATCGGTGACGATGATTTCGCGTGCGTCGAGGTGGGCGGCGGGGATGCCGTGTGTGCAGAAGGCGGCGACCACGATGCGGCTTGAGATGCGCTCGCCGTAGCTGACGATCAGGTCGGAGATGCGCGGAGTCAGCTCTTGAATGGCGGCCAGGCCGCGCAGGATCTCATCGAGCGAGTCGAATTTCTGATCGATGAGGGTGATGAGCGGGGCGGAGGCTTTGGGGTCCTTGACGAGCGCGCAGGCGGTGTCGCGATGGCGGGCGCGGAGCCGGGAGCTGATGGCCAGTGCGCCGGTGCGATCTCCGGCGGCGGCCGAAGAGGCGGCGCGCAACAACTGGTCTGTGACCTTGGACAGCGCACTGACCACCACAACCGGCCGCTTGCCCATGGCGACACGCCCGGCGACGATGGCTGCAGTGCGAGAGATGGCGGCCGGATCTTCGACCGACGTGCCGCCGAACTTCATGACTACAAGGCTCATGCAAGAAATCTCATCGTTCGTGGTGCGAGGGCGGGTCTGTTTGCTCCCCATCCCTCAGGGGCGCAAGCCCCGCTCTCTTTCGGACCCATTTTCGGCACAACTCGCGTTCTGCCCTGGCGCGAGGTGGATCCTGAGCTGCGCTCAGGCGTGCGTGGCGGCTTCGGCAACCGGGTCGAGTTTGCCGAGGCTGGCCAGCAGTTCAGCGTTGAGGATGGCCGCGCCGGCGGCTCCGCGAATGGTGTTGTGCGAGAGCACGGTGAACTTCCAGTCCAGCAGGCTGCAGGGGCGCAGTCGGCCCACGGTCACGGCCATGCCGTTGCCGCGGTTGCGGTCCAGGCGCGGCTGCGGGCGGTCCTGCTGCGGCGCCCACTCCACGGGTTGCGCGGGCGCGGTGGGCAGGGCCTGGCCTGCCAGGGGCTTGAATTCAGCCCACGCGGCGAGGATGTCCTCATGCGTGGCTGGGCGGCCCAGCTTGTTGCCCAGCTTGATCGACACGCTCTCGGTGTGCCCGTCTTCGACCGCGACACGATTGCAGTGCGCGCTGATCCGTGCAGGAAGCGGCGTCACGGAGTGGCCATCGAGCTTGCCGAGGAGCTTCAGCGTCTCGGCCTCCATCTTCTCCTCTTCGCTGCCGATGTAGGGGACGACGTTGCCGAGGATGTCCATGGAGGGCACGCCGGGATAGCCCGCGCCGCTGACGGCCTGCATGGTGGTGACAAAGATCTGCTCGATTCCGAAGCGCTCTTCAATGGGCTTGAGCGCCATGACCAGACCGATGGTGGAGCAGTTTGGATTGGTGACCATATAGCCGCCGGACTGCGCGCGCGAGGGTTGCTCCTCGATCAGGTGCAGGTGGTCGGCGTTGATCTCGGGAATGACCAGGGGCACGTTGGGCGCCATGCGGTAGGCGCTGGAGTTCGACACGACGGCACAACCGGCAGCGGCGAAGCGAGGCTCCATTTCGCGGGCAATGGCGGCATCGAGCGCGGCAAAAATGATCTTCGGCGCAGCGCCTGGCTCTGCCGGCGAGACGGTCATGCGGGCGATGCGCTCGGGCAGCGGCGTGTCGAGACGCCACTTGGCGGCCTCGCCGTAAGTCTTGCCGCTGGAGCGGTCGCTGGCCGCAAGCCAGGTGATCTGGAACCACGGGTGGTTCTCCAGCAGTTGGATGAAGCGCTGGCCGACCATTCCAGTCGCGCCGAGGATGCCGATGGGGTATTTGTTTTGCATGGCCTTGAACACTCCAGTGTACAGGAGAGCCGGTGCGCAACAAAGAACAGAAGCATCGCTTCACGGCGAAAGGTGCGGTCCTGGCAGCGCAGATCTTATTCCGCAATCGTCTCGGGCCGCACCGGCCCGGCGCAGCCCTCGCCCACCACGGTCGTCCACTCGCGCACGCGCCAGCTCTTCACCACGCCGTTCACCACATACGGATCGGCCCTGGCGAACTTCTCCGCCACCTCAGGCGAATCGCCCTTGAACAGCAGCACGGCGCCATCCGCCGGACCGGCCAGAGCTCCAGCCAGCACCATCTCGCCGCGCTCCGCCGCAGCCCACGCGGCCGCGAGATGAGCCCGACGAAACGCCGTCCTTCGCGTCGTGTAATCATCCGCCACTTCATAGAACAGCAGATAATGCTTCATTGCGTCCTCAGTCCCGGTCCCTCAGTCCCTCGTCCCTCAGTCCCTCGCTTCACCCCATCGCCGCCAGCACCGCGTCGGCGAACTGGCTGGTGCCCGCGTGGCCGCCCACATCGCGCGTCAGCGTCTTGCGCTCGGCGT
>JAJZGF010000024.1 GCA_021805025.1 Acidobacteriota bacterium | reverse complement strand
GGAGCGGAGGGCGGGAACACGGAATAGTGATGGGTGGGTCTGGTAGACTCGCTGCAAATACACTCCATGCTCTTTAAAGCTCTCAGCGCTGCTGTCTACGGAATCGACGCCAATCTGATTGATGTGGAAGTTGACTACAGCGGCGTAGTCACGGACCAGGATCATTTTCATACGGTGGGGCTGCCGGATGCGGCGGTGCGGGAGAGTCGCGACCGCGTGCGCGCGGCGATCAAGAACTCCGGCTACCTGATTCCGCCGACGCACATCACGATCAACCTGGCGCCCGCGGATTTGAAGAAAGAAGGCTCGGGCTTTGATCTGCCGATTGCTCTCGGCATTCTGGGCGCGTATGGCGCGCTGCAGGTGAGCGACGTCAGTAATTTTCTGATGGTGGGCGAGCTGGGCCTCGACGGCAGCGTGCGCGCGGTGCCGGGGATGCTGCCGGTGGCGATTCTGGCGCGGGAGCGCGGGATTGCGAATCTGATTTTGCCGGCGGCGAACGCGGCCGAGGCGGCGGTGGTGGAGGGCGTGAACGTCTAACTGGTTGCACGTGGGAAGCAAAGAGGCAGGGCCGAAGATCGCCGCTCTCTTCTCAATCGTCGAGACCTGCCGCAAGCTAGGCGTCCCTATTCGCCAGTATCTAGCCGACGTGCTGCCCGGTCTGGCCGATCGATCCATCCAGGCGCTGGCCGGCCTTACCCCTGCAGCCTACGCCGCCAGTCTGGCGAAGTAGCCTATCCCGCCTGCACAGACCCGTCAACCATGGGTTTCCCCGAACGCGTACGATCGAGCGGCCTGACGCCACCGCGTCGTGCACGAAGTCCAGCGCCCACTCCTGGTTGGCCTCCGTGTATATCCCCTGTGGGGTACTGAGGCGCACGCAGTGCTTGCGCTTCTTGCGACGCAGCGCCAGGCCCGCTTCGCGATAGATCCGGTGCACCCGCTTGTGGTTCACCTGCTCGCCTTCACGGCCGAGCAGCACGTGCAGACGCCGATAGCGAAAGCTGCTCCTGCCAGAAACAAGATCGCCCTGACCCGCACCGCCATCGGGGCTCTGCGCAGCATCCAGAAACAGCCAGGAAGGGTTGAATGCTACTTCGCCAAAAAGATGTCGCCTATGCCGCATAGGTCACACTCTTCAGGGCCGGATCAATAGCAGGAGCCTCCTGCACGGTACTCCTCGGCTTCCTGTTGGCTTTGTCGGATCAGCCATTGCGTGAACTCCCTCTCAAACGTCCGCGACTCGTCCTCGCATCCTCTCTGGGAGTGCACGCGCTCATGCAAGCGAGCAGCTTCGCTCATCTCCAGGCCTCTGCTGCGCAGGAAATCAGTGAGCAGGCATTGATCCAAAGGAAGTTCATGAATTTTCGTAGCCTGATGAACAAGCAGCCAGTGATAGGTCAGTGCACCAAGAAAGGACTTCAGCTGATGCCCATCCCAGCCCTCGTACGAATAATGTGCACACCATGCAGGAAATTCTTCTGCAGGCATCGGCTTGGAGATGCCGTAGCCCTGCCCATATGGCGTACCGAGGAGACAAGCAGCCTCAATTAGGGCTGGAGTCTCCAATCCTTCCACAACGACCTGAAGATCCAGATCGCCCCCCATTTGTCGTATGGTCCGAATCAGACTCAAGGTGCGAAGAGGATCCCTTGGCATTTCGCGGATGAGCGCCTGATCCACCTTCACCACGTCATACGTACAATTCGCAAGGCGCTGGAAATTGCTGTAACCGGATCCGAGATCATCGACGGCTAGCTTGACTCCTGTGCGGACCAAACGTCCCATCGCCTCATCTTTCAGGTTCTCTTCAAACTGCTGCGATTCGAGCATCTCCATGGTGACTCGTTCGGGACGAACCTCAAATCGGCGGAGAGTTTCCTCAATCCACCGCGCACAATCGGGGTGCACCATGGTGGAGGGGAGCAGATTGATCGAGAGCCCAATTACCAGCCCCTTGTCCTCCCAGGAACGCAAATGTTCGAGTCCTTGCTCCAAGCCGGCGCGGAACAAGGCATCGAGGTCCGAGTCCCGAAATGCCGGGAGAAATTGGCTTGGAGGAACAACCCTTCCATCTAAGGCAACTAATCGGGCAAGGGCTTCCGCGCGATCAACCTTCCCTGTCCGAAGGTCCACGATCGGCTGCACATGAAGGCTCAGCCCACCCGAATACAGTAGCTGCCTGTAAGATGCCGCTTCGTCCTGGGAAACATGAATTTTATTAGGCCTTACCAGAGACGCCAGGTGATACCAGCGATTTTGGAGCGAAGAAAGAAAGGTCTGCATCCAGGAGGATGAGAATTGCCCTGGATAGGCTCCTTGCAGACAAAGAACAAATTCCGTTCTGGAGGTCTCACCCAGGGGTATCGCAACAAGGCTTCGGACTCCCAGATTCGAAAAGTCTGTTCGCCACAAATCCGTTCGGGGGTCTTGAGCATAGGAATCTGCACGTTGGATTTTCTCGGTACGCCATGCCAGAGGGATGTACCCCTTTCCAGCAGGATGCCGTGTATCCAGCCTTGGCTGCAAATCCGGATGCCGTGCGATCTCGCAGACTGCCGCCGCCTTCGATCCAGCACTGAACTCCACCGAGAACATAGCGTTCGCATCAGGACGGAGCAACTCGCAGGCGACGATCCCCGGAAGCTTGCCTATTGAATCAAGCTCATCCTGGCAGACGCTCGCCCAGCTTGACCCTTCTTTGGCCAAAGGTCTGGAAAGATAGAGAGAGTAGGCCTCCTCTACGTCTGTCATCCCTGCGATCAGGGCTTTCGAATGAACGTCAAGTCGCGCATCAAAGATCTTGGCGGCGCGATGTCGGTCTCCTAAGGCATGGGGAACTCGGCTGAGCTGCCGGTGAACCAGATCACGGTAGAGAATCGTAGTCTGCCCCATCCAAGCGCTCCCCATCCCAGTCAATGCGTGGGCTGCTCCCATCTTCTTGGCTCTGAATTGGATTTCCTCTATCCTTGCTTCCGGACTCAGCAGGAACTCAAAATAGCCCTGATGCGATCTCTGGAGCTTCTGATATTCCACTTCTCCAAGGTTCCGCAGAATTGCTTCAGTTTCAGGATCACTCTCAATCGTCGTGTAGAACATCTGCACAAACTCGGCTGAGGCCGACTTCAGATACTTCGATAACCTATCGAGAAGTCCGTGCGCCTCGGGCCCAAACGGCTCAACATACTGTCCACGCGTGATGGATGCTCCATCGATGGGTCTCAGGCACCACCACTGCTTTCGGTCCTTCCTTTGGGCTTTCGCCTGATACATCGCAGCATCTGCCAGGCGCAGAAGAGCATCTGGTTCTTCCGCATCGATCGGAAACAAAGCCACACCCATGCTCATGTCGATTCGTACAGAATGACCCTTCCCGATTTCGAATGGTTCGACAAGCGGACTGTGCAGCCTATCAAGGAGGGGTTCGAGTTGCTCAAGCGTGATGGATTCTTCGAGATCATCGATCACAATAATGAACTCGTCGCCTCCGAAGCGTGCAATGAAATCCGATGTGCGCGTTGCGGCCCGCAGACGATGGCCAATTTGCACGAGGAGCTCATCACCGGTTTCGTGGCCGAATTCATCGTTAATAGGTTTGAAGTCGTCTAGGTCAATCACTCCAACTGCGCAGACTGTGTTATGTCTCGAGGCTCTATGAATGGCGCGGCTCAGGTGTTGTTCGAGCGCTCTACGATTGGGCAGACCCGTCAAAGGATCGACCTGAGCCTGGCGCGTCAGTTCGAGGGTCAGTCTTCTCCGCTCGGTCACCTCTACGGACGTGTAGATAATTACGGGCTGATCTGGGCAGCTGTCCTCCAGGCGGCGTCCATACACGTCCACGTACGCCTCGCTGCCGTCTCTGCGTCGAATACACACGTCGCGCAGTTCGCCGCTGTCATCCGCCAAGATACGCGCCGCCAGCTGTGCCATACGATCACTTTCGTCTTCTCTGAAGTAGAGCTCGCTGGTTTTCTTGCCGACGATTTCCTCGGCGCTTGCATACCCAAGAATGTCCAGAAACCCCTGATTCACCTCGACGATGACACGGTCGGGATAGCGCACTAAATCAATCCCTGCAACGGTGTTGCCCAGTAAAGTCGCACGTATTTTGCTGAGTTTCTGGATGGCCGCCTCCTTTTCCTGGCGCTCGGAGACGTCCAGTAGCGTCCAGAGTATGCGGGGTCTGGCGGCTTCGCTCTCCAGTCGGATCGCTGATAGGTCCGCGTGCCACACTTCACCGCTGAGCCGATTCATCTGAATATCGCGAATCGCGCCTCTGCCAGCCTGCCATGCAATCGCTCCGCACTCCTGCAATCGATCCAGATCCTTGCAATCGTCGACTAGACTGCTGAGTCTCGTAGGCAACTTACTCCTGCCGTCCTGACTTCCGATCAACTCGCGAAAATAGGCATTCGCAAGCTCGATGCCGCCCTCCGGATGCGTCACTACGCAGACACCTACGTTCAGGGAGTCCAATAGCTTCGAGGTGAACTGGTGAGACTCACGCTCCCTGCGCATCAGAGCCAACCGATCGAGGCCTCTCGATACGTTCTCTGCGAGTTCGACCAGAACACTTTGCAGGACGTCGTCGAAAAGCCCCTCCTCACGCGCATAGATTCCCATCATGGCGGAAATACTTCCTTCCTGCTTGATGGGGAGACTCGCACTTGCCTCTAGTCCGTACCGCAAAGCGCGCTCGCGCCAGGGCAATAGAAAAGGTGTACTTGTAAAACCAACATTGAAGTAGGCCCTTTGCTCGCGCCAGGCGCGCCCCGCGCTGCCAAGCCCTTCCGGAATACCTGGATCGATGGATATGAGATTGCCGTCAAGATATCCCCGGGCGGGCCCTGCGCTGCACAGGAATTGGAAGGCACCTCGTTCGTCGGGGCGGCCAATATATGCGAGCACTACACCACCGCACTGCGACGCCAGCTGGCAAATCCTCTCGAACAGTTCCTGTTCGTCTTCTGCTTCCGCCACCGCTTGATTTGCATGAGCGAGCAGGACATGAAAATCGCGTAATCGTGAGGCACGCACGTCGGCTTCATTCGCGCGCTGCAATTCAAGTTCTAGGGTGTGTGCAGTCGCAATCCATCCCAGCATCAAATTGCCGAATGAATCGTAGACATTCCTGCCGTCATAGCCCTCCTGTGTCTCCCCGGAAGCAGTACCCACAGAAGCGGCATCTCGCGCCCGTTGCAACGGGGGATTTTGTTTCGAGCACTGATGAAGGCCGCAATCCAGAACGTGAAAGAGAATCCACTGACCGAGGTAGCTCGTCACACCCTGCATCATACCCAAACGTCTCTCTTCAAACAGGGCGCGTGTCACTTCGACAAAATGGAGAAAGCTGCGATGTGCACACTGATTCCAGGACTCGGAACCTTCTTTGTGTGACGCTTCGTCCAGAAGAATCTGTTCGATGGCAAAATGCTCGAATGCCCGAGATGCCAGTTCATCGAAGGCTCGCAGAATCTCGCCTCGCCATTCGTGATCGCACTGCACTTCTACAAGCCGATTGAAACTACAAAAGAGATCCCGATGTGCTTCATCGATCGACGCGAAACCCATTCGAAATCGGTCTTCCCAGTGAAGCAACCGAGGAGTCCCGAGCAACGGGATCTCTGACTTACGCTGACTTAGGGTCACCGTATCTTGTGCCATCCTTTGCAGTCTCCAGCGACAATCGAACGCCTACATACGATGGTTATCCACAATGCCGCTTCTCCTGGTCCAGACCCAAACGATATGTCACGGCAGGTCCCGTATGCAATATGGGGTAGTCATCGACAAGCAAACTAGAGAACTCACCTCAATACAATCCCCCGATTTGGGCAAACGCACAACGATCCGAGATCTAGCGCCATTACCTGGCCGACACGCGCCTCGATCGACCTATAACTCACCTAAATGCTGACAATTATGGACTTGTTGGAAGTTTCCGCGAGGCAGCGACCGGACGTTACTATCGCGTTGTCTGCTGTGGGCTGCAGATCCCTATCTTCACCTCCGTCTACCTCGTTCCCTCAGCGAGGAGACCGTTCACGTGCCGAACCATTGCTGTCCAAAATAGCAGGTAGCTCATCACGCCTGCCTGACACGCAAAGCGGCTGATCCCCGCTACTCTGGAGTAGGTTCCTGAGCAGGGCCACATTCAGAGGAGGAAAGGATCAGCCATGACTGAAGTATGCAGTGTCTACTCGCAGCTTTTGCAACTTTTTCCGCGCGGACAGTTCGCACTCGCCTTGCATGCAGACGCTGCGGCAGGGTAAAACAATCACGTCTTCGGCCAATCCCGTTGGCCGGTTTTGAACTGATAACGTATGGCCGGTTTTAAAGTGATAACCGAGGGCATCCAGGAACCTGGGCCAGCAGTTGGGCTCGCCACACCAAGGGCAAACAGTCTGCGACTCGTTGCAATCATCGAGGCGGCCGTCGCAACTAGTACATGCATTCATTTGGCACTCCTTTCAGTTGTTTTGCGACGGATTAGCGGAAGCGAGCTCGGGTTGGAGCGGCGAAAGCAACTCCGGCCATTGACGGCTAACTCTGCTATATCGGGAGCACCGGAGATGACACCGGCGCCATTGTCGTCATCTCTAGCGTCTTCCGCGGGGGCTTGCGCCGACCGTGTTCCCAGCCTCTGATGGGGAGTCCTCTCTTACCCCTGCTCAGCCTCAACCGCGCCCCTATATAGCTCCAGACTTAACACTTTGTCCGCCAGCCACTGGCACACGCTGGACGGTGCTGGCGGTTCTGATCACCACAACGTGCACTGGCCGGCATGAGCATTGAATTCCAACCAATCTCGCGCAATCAGCCCTTCCAGAGTTGCCTGGTTTCCAGAACCCAGCCGGTCCGCCCTCTCGGATGTCTCTATTTGCGTTCGGGATATTGGATAGTCAGCCGCGCTTCATCCTGGTCTATCCATTCAAGCAGGCGATCAAGAGTTTTTCGTTTTCCTACCTCGAAGTGCTCTGGCAAAACCGTCCTTCTGCGATGGGCGTCCCCCCAAATCATCAGTGCGCGAATTGTCTTAAAGGAAACTCCCCGTCCAAGCGCTCTGCGCAACTTCATGAAACCGACTTTCGCCTCGGTCCTGGCGTTGTCGTACTTGCTACCTGGGATGACGAATAGGGCATCGATCCATCTCTTCATCGTGTCCACTACTGGTTGATAGTGCTTCTGCGCTTCGCTCGTCTGGACTTTGTCCATCCAATCCTGAATCATCGACTTTGTTTTCTCTGGCGACCGGGACTTGTCGAAAATCGCCAATCCTTCTTCTTTCAGTTCCCATGCGGCCTTTAACAAAGAATCTTGTGCGAGGAAAACCTCCACGATGAGTTGCACCTGACCCTGATCCTTGTACTTGCCTTTCCGCTTCGACAGTTCGAACCGTTTGCTTTTCAACCAGGCAGCCGGGCTCGTCCGCTTCTGCCTTTTCCCTTTCAAATTGACCGCGTCCATTTCCCTTTCCATCATTTCCATGGCTTCGGTTCCGAGCCTGCCAGAGGGGTCTTTATTGACTTGTTGATCAATCTTTCTCTGAACCGCGCGCCGCGCACTGGTAAAGGCGTCCGAGATCGCCTTCGCGATGTGAAAATGGTCGACGATGATTTGAGCATTAGGGAGAGCTTCGCCCAGTTCCGGCGACCTGCTCTTACCCGTTTGAACGAACTGCGTCATGTCTCCTTCCGCGAAATAAAAAGCCAGTTGCCGAGCCTCTTCTTGATCCTCATCCGAAAGCCCCTTCTTCTTCGGATCGAGCGTATGCGGCTCTTTTGCCGCGCTGTAAAACTGCTCGAGCATGTCCATCGTAAGGATCTTCACTTCCTCGCGGTTGCTCGCAGCGTAAAACCTCCTCACAAGATCTGAGGTCCTGCGGCTGTCGAGGATATCCACCACGCTGGCGCGGTCATGATCGATGATCAGGGTCACCATAGCTCCGCCTAATTTTCATTTCTGCAACCTACGCATAAGGGCCTGCGCGTCTGATCCTGCCGAGGCCGGGACTGGATTCAGCTTTCAGAGCCATTCGTCTGCAGCTCCTTGTATTCTTGGATCGCCTCTGTCCGGAGCGCCTCGAACAAGCCGGGGGCGGCGACTGCTGATTTGTTCTCCGAGTGCTCTGCCTGGCGTCTCCGAAAGGCCGATGATGATAATCTGGCATCCCGCGCGACGGCGTCGAGAATACTCTCCCGGTGCCCGCGCGGCCGGGAATGCGCAAGTACTGAGTCAAGGCTCCGGACCAGGTTGGGCCATGCCGCGTCGACAGCCCGGGTAGCCGCATTGAGGGTCCGGATAGCGTCGGCAAGATTTTCGATGTCTCGAGCTACCCGGGTGTCGGACACATCTACACCATCCGCGGTCAACGAATCGATTATGATCTGTTTTGAATCCGGCTCGACTACTCTTGCGTCTTGAACGTCGGGCGTGAGGATGATCAGGCTGTAACTCAACCCTGGGCTGAGGACGAGAGATCGGATCACGAGGAAGACACCCAGCCCAAGTAAACCGATCGTGACCGCGATCGGCGGTCGATCCTCGCTCCGTTCTTCGAGCCCGAGAAAAAATCGCCTTGAGAAACCCATGTAACACCCCTTCAATACCTGCTGATAATGCTGCGCTGGTTGGATTTTCGTACAAGCGCAGAAGAACTTCCAGACCAGGAGCGCAAAATCGCTATTGACCGTGCTTCCATTCCGTTGCAGGACGAATCGGTAGGTAAATCAAGCGGGATTCAGCAATGAAGATACCCGCAGCCCTGTGGTACCTTTGGCTGTGGCGCCCTGACCACACCATCTTCGCTGCCGTCTAACTCGCACAAATCAAAGGTTGAATGAGGAATCTAAGTCGCCATGCCGACTTATGGGTCTAATCCTTAGAAGAGGGCAATAAGCAGCGGATTTCAATGCAGTTGGCCCCGTCTCGGGCGCGCCTACCCTGCTCCTGCGCAAGGCACAGTGAGCATCGTTTTTGTCCACGAAGAGCCCACTCCGCAGTCTTGCCTCACGCGGATATGGGCAGCGAGGATCGGCAAGGTTTCAGGCTGGTTTTTGATGTGGTCCGGAAAGCGGGCTGGCCGTCGCGGTCGAGAGAACGCTGAGAAGAATGCCTTCCGCAGTGGAATGCAACCGCTGTGCGGCGTGCGCGGAGGCCATGGCCGCTTGGTAATCGCTTTGCCTCAACGATTGCCGGGCGGCCTGACGCAGGACGTAGGCGTGAGCCGCCAGCAGCATCAGCGCGGTGAGGTCTGCGCCGCAACGCGAGCACCGGGGCGAACCGCGAAAACGAGCCCGGCAGACTGGGCAGCCGGCCGGGCTGCAAAGATCGTCCTTCATGCGCAGCCCTCGACAAAGAACAGCATCTCGCGCAGCTCGCGAACGGCCTGCTTGAGTGCGGCCCCATCGCGGCTCTCGATTGCGGATTCGATGGCCTGATTCAGGTCGATGGCTTCCTCGCGGTCTTCCTCGTGGATCTTATCGAGCAAAAGGCGGGAGCGTTCGATCATCTTGCGGCCCTCGTCCTCGGCCACGCTCCAATCATCCCCGGCCACAGGCGCGTCTTTCGGCGTGGGATAGATGGTGAAATCGGTCTCGCCTTCGATCTGAGGCGCATCTTCGTCGTCGAAATTGCCGTTCTTCTCATCGAAGTCGTCGCTCTCTTCGTCGAGATCATCGTCCTGGCGGGTGGCATAGAGGGCTTCGAGACGATTGCGGGAGGCAGCAATCTCGGCTTCACTGCGTTCTTCCAGAGCGCGGGCGACGGTGATGTGCTTGGACAATCCAGACTTCTTCTCGATCGAGGTGACGTTGAGGATGCCGTCCAGATCCAGGCTCATGCGGCAGAGCACCTCGTTGAAATCGCGCATCGGAGTCAGGCCTGTTACGCGATAATCGCCGATCAGGATATTGCGCAGCGCATCCTCGTCCTCGCCTTCATAGACGCGGACATCGACCTCTTCCTGATAGGGATGACTGGTGTAGAACCGCTCGGTGCGGGTGACCGGCAGAGGGGTGTTGCGGCGGATGATCGGCTTGTAACAGTGGGGATAGGAAACGCCGCCCCGCTCGCCGAGGAAGGAGACGCCGAAGGAGTACGGAGTTACATCGACCAGCACCCGTTCCACTTCGTGACCGGCGAGCCGCGAGGCCATCACGCCCGCGCCCAGGGCCACGCACAGGTCGGGATGGATCTCTTCCCGCGGGGTCAGGCCAGTGCGCTCCTCGATCATGCGCGCGACCAACGGGGTGCGCGTGGAGCCACCAACTAGAAGGATCGCATCCAGCTCTGAGGGGCTTTTGCCGGCGTCGCCGAGGGCCTTGGACATGTGCTCCAGCGTCTGCCCGACGAGGGGACGGATCATGTCCTCGTACTCCTCGCGGGTGATCTCCAGTTCCAGGTGCAGCGGTTTTCCATCGACGGTGGCCAGCGCTTCTTCGCGCACCGTCACCTCGGGATCGAAGCTCAAGCGGCGCTTGGCCTCCTCGGCGGCCCACCAGATGCGGGCGCGGGCCACGGGATGGCCGCTGCGCAGATCGATTCCGTGCTGGGACTGAAATGCAGCGAGCAGATGCTCGGCCAGCAGATCGTTGAAGTCGTCCCCGCCCAGGCGATTGTTGCCATGGCTGGCCAGCACCTCGGTGATGTCGCCCTCGAGCGAGACGATGGAGACGTCGAAGGTGCCTCCACCCAGGTCGTAGACCATGGCGGTATGACGGCTCCCTTCTCCATAGGCCAGGCTTGCGGCTGTCGGCTCGTTCAGAATTCGGATGGCCTCAAGGCCTGCCAGTGTGGTGGCCTCGCGCGTGGCCTGGCGCTGAGCATCGGAGAAATAGGCGGGAACGGTAATGACCGCCTTGGCCACGGGGCGGCCGAGTTGCTGGCTGGCCCAGGAGGCTAGCTCGCGCAGAATCAGCGCCGAGATCTCCGGCGGCGTGAACTCGCGGTCTCCCAGCGTAACGGTCTCGCTACTGCCCATCTTGCGCTTGATGCTGCGCACGGTGCGTTCGGGATAAAGCGCTGACTGATTGCGCGCCGCCTCACCCACCAGCAGCTCTCCTGACGGGGAAAGGCCCACCACCGATGGCAGCATGTTCTTGCTGAGGGAGCCGAGAATGGTTACCTTGCCATCGACGAAGGCCGCTATCTCGGAGTTGGTGGTACCCAGATCGATGCCCACAATCAGTTCGTTCGAATCGCTCATGCGGATTTCCTTTCGGGGGTGCGCGCCACCTTCACCTGAGCCGTGCGGTGGACTTCTCCGTTCCATTCGTAGCCGTTACGGTAGACCTCGACAACCGTTCCCTCGGCCACGGTGCTGGTTTCCTCAATATCGACAGCGGTCATGCGCCGAGGATCGAAGATCTGTCCCTGGCAAGCGATGCGGCTGACGCCCGCGCCCACCAGGGCCTCGTCCAGCGTGTCCAGGGTAAGGGTGTAGCCGTGGGAGAGCGCGGCCAGAATCTCCTGGGTGTGGCCGGCGTATCCGCCACCGCCCAGCCAGCGCGCCAACGTAGGCAACCGTTTTTGCGTCAGTTCCTCCGCAGCGTTGCGCGCGGTATTGCCGCCACGCTCTACCCGGTCGCGCAGGTCGAGCAGAATATTGAGGGGCAAGTGAATCTCCTGCTTGCGGGCCGGCCGGGCTTCGGCCTGCTGGGCGCAAGACGGTGCGTCCCCGCCGCCGCTTGTTTCGGCGGCGGATGTCTCCAGGCTCTGCGCGCTTTTGCTGAGGGTTTCATTCAATTGCTTGAATGTCCGGCCCTGCAGTCTGACCTCCTGCGTCAGCGCGGTCATGGCCGCCCACAGGGAGTAAAGGTCGCAGCCGCCGCTGCCTGACGGATCGCTCTCCAGAGGTGGAAGCGGATCTCCGTTCTCCAGCGCGGCCAGTAGCCCGGCGGTCAATCCTTGCGGCGCCGGCTCATCGGCCATCGCTCGGTCAAGATATTGGTCCAGCCAGGCCTCGAATCCGCGTACAATTCGTTCCCGCTCCTGGGGCGAAAACGCAGCGGAGGAATTATCTTCTTCCATCTCCATCTATCTTTCCTTCAGTACCGCCAGCCATGGGCCGGGGCCGGCGAATCGTCGATCATTGTCCTTGCCATCCACCAATGATTCCAGAGGCGCCTCCGGATTGACCGAAAACAGCGTGTGTTGGGCACGCCTGCGCCGGTCGCGCAGAAGGTCGTACGCGTCGCGAACTTGCTCGAACTCGGCCGGAGACCTGTCCGGCGGAAACTGCTTGAGTTTGGCCAGATAGGCGGCGCGAATCTGCTCGTCATCGGCGCCGGGGACAAGGCCCAGAACGTCATAGGGATCGGGAATCGGCAACGCGTTCTGGTTCATCGTTTCTCCCTAAAACAAACTGCCCTGCTCCGGCGGTGGAACCTTTGCGGACTTTTCGGTCTTTCTTCTCTTCGGCGTTTCCGGCGCTCCCGTCTCGAAAGATATCTCGCCCAGGATTCTGTCCATAGCGGTCTTTGGGTCCTCTCCGTTGGCCCTGGCCTTTTCCAGTTCCTTGATCTTCGCAGCGGAAAGACCCATCATCTTGCCAAGTCCCTTGAGAAGTTCCGAAAGGGCAAAGCCTCCGGGGTGAGCGAAATCGTCGTCCTCGAAATCGTCCTCGTCGCCGTCGTCGACAAACTCGTAGCCGCCCGTGCCTGTCTCCCCGCGCCTTGCCCGGCACTTCGGGCAATCGCAAAGAGAAGCGTTCAGATCCTCGGCATACTTAGGCTCCTCATTGAAGCCGTAGCCGGGAAACTTCTTCAGCGTCTGCTCTTCCTCCAGAATCTTGCCAAGCAACTGCGGGGGAACGGCGCGGCTGGCAATCTCCGGATCGTCTCCGAAATTGCTTCCCGGCCTCCAGCGCTTGCCTGGGCTGGAGTTGATCCCATTCAGATGATCCAGAATCCCGCCCGCCAGTGCGGTGTTGCGCTCCCTCCGGGCGAGTTCGAGAGAGGCCGTCAAACAGCCCTCGCGCCTGACGGAGGCCGACGACGACGGCAGCGAGCGGGCGCGCAGGAAGAGGAACTCCGCGTTCGCCCCGCCCTTGGCCAGTCCGGCAACCGAGACGGTATAAGCCAGTTCCGCGGAATAGCCGTCTAAGGCCGCCTCGCCAACAACCAGCATCTGCTCGGCATCCGCCGGGCAGTTGGGCAGCTCCATCGAGGCCATCAGTGGATCGATCCATTCGCGCGGCAGTTCGATGGGAATGCTTGCCCACTCGCCCAGTGCGCGGGCTTTGGCCACGCCGGCCAGCAGTTCGGCGGCGGGAATCTTGGCAGCCTTCAACACCTTCGACGAGACCGCAAAGAGCATCTCCGCCTTTCCTGCCACAGACACGATCAGCAGATGCGCGGCCACGCTTCCCATCAATCTATTCAGTTGCGCCTCCTGCTCATCCTGGGCAGCCTTATCCCGGTCCGCCGCGGCCGCGGACCAACGCAGCGCCGCGGCCAGCGAGGCAATTTCCCCCGGCCGCACCTCGGGTATCGTCTCAATCTGCTCAATTTCCTTCAGCGCCAAGTGAGTCTTGCGCTGTTGCATATGGCGCAAGGCGGCGGATAGAAGCAGCCGCAGCTTGTCTCGCCGCACCTCGGGATTCAGCCGGTCCAGATTCTCCGCTTCCTCCAGATACTTCAGCGACTTCTTGAATGCGGCGCGCTTCTCGGCCGATTCCATCAGGTAAAGCAGCGGTTGAATGTCAGTGGCCCGCGCCTTTCGCCACTGCTCAGCAACCTCGTCGGCCAACGCCCCAGACTCGTTCTTCCGCGCCCAGCTCAACCAGGCCTGGAATGCCTCCGGATGGGGGTCGGCCTTGCAGGCGCGTTCATACAGCGCTCCCGGAGAAGGCAGGCCGTCGTTCTTATCCCAATCGCGCGGCTTGCGGTAGTTCCCCATCTCCGCCCTTATCTCATCGATGAGCTCCTCGGGCACCTTCTCGATCAACTGGCCCATGTGCAGTGAGAGGATGCCATCCTCCAGCCCGCCCGAGGCAAACCATTTCTCCTTTATGGCCTCGCGGCGGAAACCTGCCCAGGCCAAGGCCGCTTCCGCATGGGCATCCACATGCCCCTGCTCTTCCAACCCCATTGCCTGAAGCCGGAGGTAGTAAGCACACTCCCGTGGAGCGCCTCCGATGGCGGATTCCACAGCTAATCGTGAGACCTGCTGGGCATCGGCGCGCACCGCGATGTGCTGGCGCAGTCGGTCCCGCACCTCGGGGCGGCAGTGCTGGCTGGCCGCCATCGCTTTCCGCGCCGCATCCAGAACCTGCTTCTGCTTCCTTTCATGCAGCGCATCTTCCAGGCTGGTCAGGGCAGCGCGCAAAGCCGCGCCATGATCCGCGGTCAGGCCGACGAGCTTCTCTTCGGCCAGACTGAGCTTGACTTCCGCGCCGGACACGGGCTTGGTCCTCAGCATCGCTGAGAATGCAGGAAGCAGGCGCGCGGGCACAGAATCGATCGGAATCGTCTGCAGCCACCTGTGGCACTCTTCGTCCTCGCGCCGATAGTAACAGCCAATCGCCCTGATCAGAGCCTTCCACGGGGCCAGCGGGCTGCGCCGTGAGACCTCCGGCAGCGCCAGAACCGCGTCGTCGACCGGCCCGCTGGTCACGGCCTGGAACGCAGCCGCCAGCGCCGATGCAGCCGTGCGCAGGGAATGCTCCGGTGGCAGGGATGAAACCCCCGCCAATGCCGGCAGGTCATGAATCCGCTGGCGGAGGAAGGTTTCGATCAGTTCGCGGTCTCCCGCCGGGAGTTCTGGATCGGCGAGCGGCGCGACAACCTCCTCCAACTTGCCATCCTGCGCGGATATCTCCCGGCCGAGTTCGGTCAATCGCGGCAGCGCCGAGGGGAACCGCTCCTGCACGATCCCCAACAGGGTCTTGGCCTCCACGGTCATGCCCAGCTTGAGCAGATCGTTGATGCGAGCCTTGTAGGCATCGGTCAGCAGAGCTTCCGAGTCCGACGTCGCCGAGCGCTTGTAGAGATCCTTGGCAAGCTGCAGAGCGGTCTTGGAATGCCGGCCAGCAATCTGCTCCCGCACCCGCGCGATCTCTTGCGGCAACAGCCCGGTGTCCGCCGCCTCGGCGGCTGTGCTTGGCGCTGGACTATTCCTCCGGTTTTGTTTGCGCGACATGAGATAAGAGTGTCTAAGACAGTTTAAGCGCAGACTCCGCCTCCCCCTTCTGGAAAAGCGGCTCAGCGCGGGTGCGTAAGTCATCTTGTCTGTGAAAAAGTAGCACGAAACTCCCGGAGGCAAAGCGGAAGCTGCATTCGCCGTGGAGGATCGGCGACTCGGAGAGTGAGCAGCATCCATGCTCAATCGAAGGAAAATCCGCGGAATATCAATCAGGGCGGTGGCACAACAAACCAGAACCCCCTGTTTGTCTGAACCGCGCCACCCAGGATAGGTCCCCCGAGACACCCATTGGGCCAGTGACGGCTGAGTGTCTGCACGCACGTCATATATAGGCCAAGAGGCCGTTGAGAATTGCAGCAGAATATACAATTATCTTATTATTTTTCATAGTTTTAACAAGAATGAGCATGTTGCGTTGCACACGACGCGCAGGCTCGAGCGTGGTCTCAGGTCACGTCGCTCGAGAACAAACGATTGGCAAATAGAAAAGGCGGGATTCAGCAATGAAGATACCCGCAGCCGTGCGGCTACTTCAACGACAAGTCGCGGGAGTGCCAGTGTACGCCGCCGGTGATCCAGCGATACATTGCGAAGATTTCAGGGCCGCTGCTGGACCGTATCGATATTCACATCGAGGTGCCGGCTGTTCAATACAAGGAGCTGCGCGGCGGAGCGGCGGCGGAGGGTTCGGCCGAGATTCGCGCGCGGGTCCTGACGGCGCGGGAGCGGTTCAAAAAGCATGGGGAGAAGATCTACTCGAATGCGCAGATGACGACGCGGCAGATTCGCGTGCACTGCGAGCTGGGACCGGACGCGGAGCGGTTGCTGGAGCGGGCGATGCAGCAGCAGGGGCTGACGGCGCGGGCGCACGACCGGATTTTGAAGGTGGCGCGGACGATTGCCGATCTGGAGGGTGCGGAGAGCCTGACGGTGGCGCACCTGGCCGAGGCTATCCAATATAGGACGCTCGACCGGAGCTACTGGGCGTAAGGGGGCACCGGCGAGCATGGTCAGAGCGGATTTGCGGGTGGTATCCGGCAGAATGGACCACATGGTGAAACGCCCGGAGACTGCCCCGGGGCGGAGTATCTATTGCAAGTAATTGATATGGAATATGTTAATCGACTTTATGATAGCGTTTGCAGAGTGAGTCGCAGTATCAAGATCGCGTAAAAAAATGTTGACCCACAACGGGAGCGGGTATAGATTCGAGGGTGCCATCCACTAGGGCAGATTGCACAACGCGATCCAGCGTAAATCTGTCGTGTCCCGCGTCAGTCTTGAGCCAGGGCTCAGCCGTTGATGCATTGGTGCGTGAAGATCGTACGAACCGAAATGGCACGATGCGGCGAACCAATTCCGGTTCGACAGTTTGAATCCCTGACAGGTAATTTGCCTGTACCTTTTAGCACGGAACTGCGTCAAATGTTTTTGGAACCGTAAAACTTGATGAGTACGTATTACGTCTAAGCAATTGGGCGGGGGTCGTGGGAGCGGCTCAACACTGTATGACTGCCAGTCGCACCGGAGGCGCCAAGGAGCTCCATCCGGCGGCTGAATAAGAGAAGGAGAAACATATCATGCGTTCTGATCTTGTATTTGGGGCACTTTCTCATGTGTCCAACCGCTACCAGCTCTGCCAGTTGGCCAGCAAGGCGACTCGTAAGCTCCACAAGCCAAACTCGCGGCTTCAGGAAACCACCAACGAAGTCCTGGTCCGCTTTCACTCCACCAATCCAGCCTCTGCAGCGCCTGTAAAGGCGTCCGTGGAGCCACCCGTCCAGGCGCGTCGCGCGGCCTGACCCTCACTCGCCCTTGGCATAGAGTCAAGCTACCGCCAGCAATTGTGACAGCACGCAAGATGTGCAAAGCGCGATCTGGCCTGTGCGGGTAGTCTTGTCTGGTCAAGAGAGACCGGAAAGTATTGAACGCTGCTGTTCAAAGCAAATCCCTCCTGAACGTTCCCAGAGCACTTCCCCCTCTTGGACCTCCTCTACCTCCTATCTCGTCCGACCGCAGGTGAACATGACCATCGCTGAACTCAAAGAAAAGAACATTACGGAACTGAGCCGCATTGCGCGCACCCTGGAGATTCCGGGCGCGAGCGGCCTTCGCAAGCAAGACCTGATCTTCAAGATTCTTCAGGCACAGAGCGAAAAGGAAGGCCACATCTTCGCCGATGGTGTGCTGGAGATTCTGCCCGACGGCTATGGCTTCCTGCGTTCTCCTGACTACAACTACCTGCCCGGCCCGGACGATATTTATGTTTCGCCCTCGCAGATTCGCAAGTTTGACTTGAAGACGGGCGACTCGATCAGCGGCAATGTGCGGCCGCCGCACGAAGGAGAGAAGTATTTCGCGCTGGTCAAGATCGAGGCGATCAACTTTGAGTCGCCCGAGGAGACGCGCAACAAGATCCTCTTCGACAACCTGACGCCGCTCTATCCGCAGGAGCGCATCAAGCTGGAGACGACGCGCGAGGCCGTGAGCGGCCGCGTGATGGACCTGCTGACCCCGGTGGGCAAGGGC
The DNA here is from genome assembly GCA_021805025.1 of Acidobacteriota bacterium. Lineage (GTDB taxonomy): Bacteria > Acidobacteriota > Terriglobia > Terriglobales > Acidobacteriaceae > Telmatobacter. The sequence goes on along the minus strand of JAJZGF010000024.1, from coordinate 15,714 downwards.
CAGCGCGGACTTATTGTCGCTCCGCCGCGCACCGGCAAGACGATGCTGTTGCAGTCGCTGGCGAACTCCATCACCGCCAACCAACCTGAAGTGGTGCTGATTGTGCTGCTGATCGACGAGCGGCCCGAGGAAGTCACCGACATGCAGCGTTCGGTGAAGGGCGAAGTGATCAGCTCGACCTTTGACGAGCCGGCGGCGCGGCACGTGCAGGTGGCCGAGATGGTGATTGAAAAGGCCAAGCGCCTGGTGGAGCACAAGCGCGATGTGGTGATTCTGCTGGACTCGATCACGCGCCTGGCGCGCGCTTACAACACCATCGTGCCGCCATCGGGCAAGGTACTCTCGGGCGGTGTGGATTCGAACGCGCTGCAGCGGCCGAAGCGGTTCTTCGGCGCGGCGCGCAACATCGAAGAAGGCGGATCGCTGACGATTATCGCGACGGCGCTGGTGGATACGGGCTCGCGCATGGACGAAGTGATCTTCGAGGAGTTCAAGGGCACGGGCAACATGGAAATCATTCTGGACCGGAAGCTGGTAGACAAGCGTGTCTTCCCGGCCATCGACATCCAGCGCTCGGGCACGCGCAAGGAAGAGCTGCTCATCCCCAAGGAAGACCTGCAGCGGATCTGGGTGCTGCGCAAGGTGCTCAACCCGCTGTCGCCTGTGGAAGCCATGGAGCTGCTGATCAGCCGCCTGGAGAAGGTGCGGAACAACGCCGAGTTCCTGCAGAACATGAACCAGCTTTAGCGCAGGAGCAGAGGAAGCAGAGGCCGGGGCTTGTCCCCGGCCGTTTGCTTTTCACGGTTGCGAAGCGCCGTCGATGCGGCTTGAACTCCGTCCATGAGTATTTCGGGTTTCATGCCACGGTACTCAACAGCGTCCCGGCGGTGATTCAGTAGCCTCTTGTTGTCTGGCGATTCTTCCGATAAGCATCTGCTGCCGTCCATGCGGAAGGCACACGGCGTATGCGTGAGCAGATGACTAATGAAAGTCATGCGAGCTTAACTCCAAGGCGCCGTCTGCAAGAGCGATCAGGCGAGTCGCCTTTACGTGGATCACGGTGTCCTGGTTCTGGAGCGGGCCTTCGACGAGCAGGAATCTGCCTCGCGAGACGATGAGGCGGTTCTGTTCGTAGAGGTCGGGTGTGATGATGATGTTGGCGATGCCGGTTTCGTCTTCCATCGAGAGGAAGAGGAAGCCTTTTGCCGTTCCGGGGCGTTGGCGTGCGATGACGCATCCGGCGGTGCGCACGAATTCGCCGTTGCGACGGGTGCGTAATTCCTGAGCCGTGAGGACATGGCTGCGGCGGAGTGCGTCACGGCGATAGTACATCGGGTGCCTGCCAATGGTGAGGCCGGTTCCGGCGTAGTCGGCGATCAACCGCTCTTCGACGTTCATCTGCCGCAGAGGAAGGGAAGCGGAGTCTTCGCGCATTCTCTCGCTCGACTGGCGCAGGAGCGGACCTTCCGGCTTGCCCGCGCGCTCGACCTGCCAGAGCGCGTCGCGGCGGTGACGGATGCCATCGAGCTGATTCAATGCGCCGATTTCGGCGAGACGCGCGAGATCGCGTGGTGTGAGCGCCGGGACACGGTGTACAAGGTCTTCGATGGAACGGAATGCTCCATCACGGCCGAGGGCAGCAACAAGCGACTCTGCGGCGCGCCTGCCGAGGCCTTTGGCGTAACCGAGGCCGAGGCGCACAGACAAGGACGCATCCGGCTCGTGCTCGATGGTGCAGGGCCAGTCTGATTGTTGTACATCGATGGGTCGAACCCGCAGGCCATGCCGCTGCGCGTCTTTGATGAGCACGGCGGGCGAGTAGAATCCCATTGGCTGATTGTTGAGAATCGCGCATGTAAACGCGGCGAGGTACTTCACCTTGAGATAGGCCGAGGCGTAGGCGATGAGGGCAAAGCTGGCCGCGTGCGACTCCGGAAAGCCATAGAGCGCGAACGAGCTGATTTGCTGGACGATGTTCTCCTGCGTGGCCGGGTCGATTCCGTTGGCGGCCATACCGGCGCGCAGACGGCCTTCGAGATTCTTCATGCGTTCCCAGGAGCGGCGCATGCCGACGGCGCGGCGGAGCTCTTCAGCCTCAGCGCCGGTAAAGTTGGCCACTGTCATGGCGATGCGCAGCAACTGCTCCTGAAAGAGCGGAACGCCGAGGGTGCGTTTCAGCACCGGTTCCAGCGAGGGATGCGGATAGGTTACAGCCTCTTTCTTTTGGCGTCGGCGCATGTATGGGTGCATCATCTTGCCGACGATAGGGCCGGGGCGAATGATGGCCACCTGTACGACGAGGTCGTAAAATCTTTCCGGATAATTTCTGGGCAGGGAGGCCATCTGCGCGCGGCTTTCAACCTGAAACATGCCCACGGTGTCGGCCTTTTGGAGGGTGCGATAGACCTCGTCATCCTCGGGCAGATGCGCGAGGTCGATCGGTTTGCCGTAGTGTTGCGGAATCAGCTCGATACAATCCTTGAGGACGGCCATCATGCCGAGTCCGAGCAGGTCCACCTTGATGATGCCGAGGTCGGCGCAGTCTTCCTTGTCCCACTGCACGACAGAGCGGCCCGGCATGGAGGCGCGCTCGAGCGGAACCACCTTGTTCAACCGGCCCTGGCAGATGACCATGCCGCCTGAGTGCTGGCCGAGGTGACGGGGCAGGTCCTCGATGCGCATGGACAGATCGAGATATTTGGCGATGCGCGGATGGCGAAGGTCGAACCCGGCGTGCTTGAACGAGTGCTGCATAGTGTCAGTCTTGCCGCGCCACTCCCACTGGCTGACCAGGCTCGACAAGCGACTCAGCATCTCCTCATCAAAGCCCAGGGCCTTTCCGGTTTCACGCGCGGCGGACTTTCCGCGGTAGGTGATAACGTTCGCCGTCATCGCGGCGCCAAGCTCGCCATAGCGGCGGTAGACATACTGGATCGCCTGCTCGCGCTTGTCTTCCGAAGGCAGGTCGAGGTCTATGTCCGGCCACTCCTTGCGGTTCTCGCTGAGGAAGCGCTCAAACAACAGCTCCATGCCGACCGGATCGATGGCCGTGATTTCCAGCGCATAGCAGACGGCGGAGTTGGCGGCGCTGCCCCGGCCCTGCACCAGAATGCCGTGCTCTTTGCAGAACTGAATGATGTCCCAGACGATGAGGAAGTATCCGGCGAAGCCGAGGCGCGCAATGAGCGCAAGCTCGTGGTCGACCTGTTTTTTCGCCCGCTGAAGCAGGGCGGGATCGTTCTTTGTCCCATAGCGGCGCCGGACTCCTTCGGCAACACGGTTTGCGAGGAAGCTGTCCATCGTCTCGCCATCGGGTACGGGATAGCGAGGAAACTCGTAGCCGAGATCGCTCAAGGCAAAGGTGAGCCGGGACGAGAGTTCGACGGTGTTCTCGACTGCGCCGGCAACGTCCTGGAAGAGCGCGGCCATCTCGCGCGCACCGCGCAGATGACGCGCGCTGTTGACGGCGAGCAGGCGGCCCGCCTGCTCGAGCGGGACATGGTGGCGGATGGCGGTAAAGAGATCGAGAATCTCACGGTCGCGGGCACGCGCATAGCGAACGCCGTTGGTGGCTATCACGGGCAGCTTGAGAGAACGGGCGATGCGGAGCGCTGCCTGATTGCGCCACTCCTCTTCGCGTTCCTGATGCCGCTGCAACTCGACATAGACACAATCGCGGCCAAAGATGCGCGTCAGGCCTTCGACCACCGCCCGGCCTTCGGCCTCGCCGCCACGGATAAGGGCCGCGGCGAGCGGGCCTTCGTTGCCGCCCGTGAGGCAGATAAGGCCCGCGGCATACCGGCGCAGATCGTCGAGCGTTGCCGCGCCCTCGGCCTTCGCCGGCTCGCGCATTTTGAACTGCGTGATGAGCTGGCAGAGGTTCTGGTATCCCGCGCGGGAGGCGCAGAGCACGGGCAGGCGCGACGGTTCCGGCTTGTGCTGATGCGGGAGCCAGGCAGGCGGAGTGAGACGCTGAGCAAAACTCGCGACTGCGATCTCAGCGCCCACGAGTGCGCGTACCCCGCTGCGCTGGGCGCCGGTATGAAAGCGGGCCGCGCCATAGACACCGTTGCGGTCAAGCAGCGCTATAGCCCGCATCTCCAATTCGACGGCGCGATCCACGAGAGACTCCGGCTGCGACGCGCCCTCAAGAAAGCTGAAGGCGCTGGCTGCATGCAGCTCGATGTATTGCTCAGTCATAGAGCGCCGCCATGGTCCAGGCCGTGCTCGTCCGTTCACGCTCGATGCAGCAGCAGAACAGCGAGTTCTGCGGAGAACGGGCAATCAAGTCCCACTGCTCGCTGCTCCACAGCGTCGCGCTCCACCAGTCGCCATCGCCGCACCACGGACCGTAGGCGTTTTCGACGGTATAACGCCGCTCGCGAAACACAAACGCCACGGGGCGATTATTTTCCAAGGCGACCGAGATCGTTTCTCGCGGCCGGAGCCTTCGCAGTGCAGGGCGCATAGCGGTGTGTGGAGCATCTGAAGGACGCGCGGGGCGAATGCGAAATGGTTCGACATGAAATGCGTCGGGCCGCCGCGAGTCCTTGAGAACGGGGCGGCCCACCTGCTCTTCGCCGACGATGGCGCGGATGCGGGCCAGTGTCAGATCGAGCCGCGAAGGCTCCGGCGTCTGCGGAGCAAACAATCCAAGCTGCACCTTGCCGGCTCTGCCCGGCTCGGCTTCGAGCGTAACGGCAAGAATGGCCGCCTGCGGAGGATGGGCTTCAAGATCGAGGTGTAGCAGTTTCAGCCAGAGCTGACGATCGCCGGTCGGGAGCGCAGGACGGACTGTGCGGACATGGTTCGTGCGCCTGTCGAGCCGGAGCGTGAGAGAGACAGAAACGAGAGCAAGGATGCGGGCATTCGCTCGAAGGATGAGTTGTTCCAGCATCCGATTCACGGCAAAAAGCAGGGCATCGAGCGATTCAACAGGCGCATCGAATTCCATCGTCTCCTGCAGCAGAAACGGCGCCTCTGCCGGGCGAAACAGGTGGGGCAGATCGCCGCGCGCTGACTGGCGCAGGCGTTTGCCCTCCTGCCCCATGCGCGCGATCAACTCCACTTCCGGCAGAGCCGCCAACATGCCGAGCGTGCGGATGCCCCATCGCGCGAATGTCTGCGCCTGTTCGGTGTTCAGGTCGAGAACACCCAGCGGCAGGGGCGCAAGGGCGGCACTCTCATCGCCGGCAGCAATGACCTCGACTCGCGTGGAAGAGGTGATTCCTTTCGCCAGCGCGATCGCCGCATGGAAGTTGCCGCTGGCGGCGGCGCAGGCATGGATGCGCAGATCACGGGCACGGTTGAGGAGAGTTCGCGCCAGAGTCGCCGGCGGTCCAAAGAGCTTTTCCGTACCCACAATATCGAGGACGCAGAGAAATGCATTCGGCTCCGAGCAATCTTCGACACGCGGCGTAAAACTGCCGACGCAATCAAGCAGGGCAGTGCGTGCGGCCTCTTCCTCGCGCTCTGACCGCGCCAGCATGGTGACAGCCGGAAATGCCTCCACCTCAACCCTGCTCATGCCATGTTGCACGCCGAGGGCCCGTGCCCTGCGATGGATCGAACACACTTGCTCGGACGGCGGTTCGCCCTCCATCACCACACTGGGCTTGCCGTCGAGTTCAGGACGCAGACGCGACAGTGCCTGGGCTGAAAACTCCGGTACGTAAACACACAGATACAACTCCGCGGTCTTCGTCATCGCGGGCCTGCCCATACGGCCCGGCTGCGCCACGCGCCCATGTGCGTGCTCCGCGGCGGCTTGCGCATGGGGATGACGGATGTGTCAGTGAAGCGTCTGCGCTCGACCTCCAGCGCATACTCGACTCCGGCAAAGACGGTTGCCTCGCTGCTGCGCGCTGTGGCGGAATGAAAACGCAGCAGCAGCTCCGCACTGCTTTTTGCGCAGGGATGCTGCGTCAGCAAAAGAAGACAGGTCTGCGTCCGCTCCGCAGCGGCGCGATAGCGGAACCATGTGGCCAGAGGCACGCGCGACGGATACTCGGCATCAAGACTCGCCATGTCGAGTACGATGGCGCGGAAGCCTCCGGCCTGCAGCAGCAGATCGGCGACGCGAAGTCCCTGCTCAATGCGCGGCCACGGCTTCGAGCGATGCATTCGCGAGTGCCCCGCAACCGTCCCGCACCGCACCCAGAGCAGTTGGGACAGCTCCACTCCCGCAGCGGCCGCTGATTCCGGATCAAGCGCATCGGTTACGTCGATCCATGCCGCAACATTGCCGGCGTGGGTCGTTTTCGCCAGAAAGGAATAGGCAAGCGAGGTGCGCCCGCTCGACTCCGGCCCGGTCATCTCTGTGATTGTGCCGACCGGCAGGCCGCCCGCTAGCAGTGTGTCCACCTCCGCCACGCCGGTAGACGCAACGGGCCGGATCGCCCTTTGCGCCGGGGTCAGCGCGGAAGGGATGCGATCAGCCAGCGCGGATTCGATCTGGAGACGAAGGGCTGCAGCGGCAGGTTTCATGGCGTTCTATATTCGCCTTATATTCGCCTATTGTGAGCCCATTCTGTCAACCGCCGAGCGCACCAGTCTCAGTGCATTCGAGGGCTAAATCCGGCCATTCATTGCAGATAAAAATCGTATTATCATGCCCGGTTCCTCTACACTGGGCTCATGTGCGGACGCTATCGCCGACGCTCGGACAAGCAGCGCATTGCCGAGGCCTTTGATGCAGGGATCGGACTGGATGATCTGTATCTCGAGCCCGACGACGATATCGCGCCGGGTTCGATTCAGCCGGTGGTGGTGGCGCATCCGGACGGGGAGCGGCAGGTTGAGCCGATGCGCTGGGGTTTCAAGACACCGGAGCGGCTGCTCTTCAACGCGCGCAGCGAAGGCGTTGCTACTGCCAGCTTCTGGAAAGAAGCCTTCGTGCAGCGGCGCTGCATCGTTCCCGCGGACAGCTTTTATGAGTGGGCGAAAGTGAAGAGCGGCAAAAAGCCGAAATATGAGTTCACCGTGCGTGGCCGCGAACCCTTCGGGATGGCCGGCGTATGGTCGCTGTGGAAGAATGCGAAGACCGGAGAACGGGAGCCGACCTTCGCCATTCTGACTTCAGAAGCCAACGGTGTCATGCGCCCCATCCACGACCGCCAACCCACGATCCTTGAGCCGCGCGACTACCGGGAATGGCTTGCTGCAAGCGAGCGCCCGCCGGTGCATCTGCTGCGTCTGCTGCCAGATGAAGCGATGCAGGCGAAACCGATTCAGCGAACGGCAGAAGCCACTCTCTTCGACGACTGAGGATGCGGGCAACCGGTCGCTTTCTTCAGGCGCACCTTTGAATTCGAAGAGACTAAGCAGGGAACCCGCCGGCCGTAGCCCTTCATGCTGTACCATCTGAGGATGCAGGAGTTAGCCTTTGGCTGACGCACTGCGCCAGCGAATCTTCCGGTCATCGGGAGAGCGAGTTCCGGCAAGGATCAATAAGGACTTCGAAGCTGCGCGTTCTGCCCGGGCGGCGTATATCGAATTCGATTGCTGCTGCACGGCCTGTTGAAAGCATCATGACGGACGATACGAAACTCCGGCTCAATCCCTTCCGCTCGGCGCCTAATATTCTGACTCTTCTGCGGATTTGCCTGGCGCCGTTCCTTGTTGCGGCTGTGCTGGATAACCGCTACCAGGCGGGATTCGTGATGTTCGTCGTCGCAGGGTTGAGCGATGCGCTTGACGGTCTGCTGGCCCGCAAGCTCAAGCAACACACCTTGCTGGGCGAGTACCTTGACCCCGTTGCGGATAAGCTGCTGCTGAGCGCGCTGTTCCTTGTTCTGATGTACAAGGGGCTCATTCCGCTGGAAGTTACAGTCATGGTCTTCGGGCGGGACATCGGCATCCTGCTTGTCTCGGCTATCCTTTTTGCCGTCGCGGGCCGCCGCGAGTTTCACCCCAGCCTGTTTGGCAAAGCCAACACGCTGGTGCAGATTGTCGCGGTTGCCGTGGTGCTTCTGCATCAGCTCACACAAGCCACATGGGTGGTCGTGCTGCGAGCCGCGGCGCTGGATGGAACCATGATTCTTACGGTGATCTCTGGCCTGCACTACGCCTGGCTTGTCGCCCGGCGCGGCAACCCGGCCGCCACGGGTGGGCCCGCAGCGCACTGAGCCGCGCCGGGCGGCTTGCCCGGCCCGCAGGCCCTTCACTTGTCAGGAAGCACTTGTCGTCAGGAAGCGATCCCTCAGGCCTTCATTCGTCTTCTGCGGCCGGTTGCTCTTCGGTCGATTCTTCAATCTCCATGTCGTGAAACTCTTCGGCGTCAAAGACTTCGCCACACTCCAGGCACTCGACAAATTCCGTGTCCTCGTGCCGGGAGACGATTCTTACCCTGGGATGTTTGCAGGCGGTTGCCATCGGTTTGTTGTTGGTTTGATTTTTCAGGTGCTCTTCCCGCCGATTGTAGCGGCCTTTGCGGCTTTTTCAAGCCTCATTTTCGTGAATCGTATCCCACGGGTCATGCGCGGCGTGCCGAGGGGGTCCTGTGCGGTTTTTCAGCCCGGCTTGAAATGCGGACGGATTCGGTCGTATACTGAATACGGACCGAAGAAGTCGCATATTCCATGCTCAAACTGACCAAGAAGGCCGATTACGGACTGATGGCGCTCAAGTACCTCGCCGAGCACCCGGAGACGGCCGCGTTGAGCGCCAAGGATATTGCCGACGCCTACGGGATTCCTGCCCAGTTGCTGGCCAAGATTCTGCAGCAGCTCACCAAGTCCGGCCTGCTCAAGTCTCACGCCGGCATGAATGGCGGTTACGCGCTGTCGCGCGACGCCCGCGAGATTTCGGCCTACGAGGTGATTCATTCCATCGATGGGCCGTTTTTTATTACCTCCTGCACCAAGGGCGCCAAGGGTTGCGAGCTGACCCCGAGCTGCACCATCAAGGAACCCCTGGCGCGCGTGAACGAGACCATCGCCGGCGTCCTGAAGAGCATCAGCATTCAGGACCTGGCCGAACACGAACACCCAGCGAGCCAGGCGCATGAAGCCAACTCGCTGGTTTCCCTAACGCTTTAGCACGAGATTTTTCCTCCGCCCGAAGCAATTGGAAGGGCGGAGCGGCAACGAAGGATGGAGACCTGAGATGAGTACCGTTGGCAGCCAGATTGAAGTTCCGGCAGGCGTGAGCTTGCCCATCTATATGGATAATCACGCCACCAGCCCGATGGATCCCCGCGTGCTGGAAGCGATGATGCCATTCTTTACGCAGAAGTTCGGCAATGCCGCCAGCCGCAACCACTCCTTTGGCTGGGAGGCGGAGCAGGCTGTGGAGACGGCCCGCGAGCAGATTGCGAAACTGATTGGCGCGACGGCGAAGGAGATCATCTTCACCTCGGGCGCGACGGAGTCGAACAACCTAGCCATCAAGGGTATTGCGGAGATGTATCGCGAGCGCGGCAACCACATCATCACCCAGGTCACCGAACACAAGGCCGTGCTGGACACCTGCAAGCGGCTGGAGAAGTACGGCTACCGCGTGACGTATCTGCCTGTGAAGGCCGATGGGCTTATCGACATCGAAGACCTGAAGCGCGCCATCGATGACAAGACGATTCTGGTTACGATCATGGCGGCCAACAACGAAATCGGCGTGCTGCAGCCGATTCGCGAAATCGGCAAGATCTGCCATGAGAAGGGTGTGCTCTTCCACAGTGACGCTGTGCAGGCCGTGGGCAAGGTTCCGGTCAACGTCATCGCCGACAACATCGATGTGCTCTCGCTGACGGCGCACAAGATTTACGGACCGAAGGGCGTGGGCGCGCTGTATGTGCGGCGGCGCAATCCGCGCGTGCAGATTGCCGCGCAGATTGACGGCGGCGGACACGAGCGCGGCATGAGGTCAGGGACGCTGAATGTTCCCGGCATTGTAGGCCTGGGCAAGGCCTGCGAGATCGCGATGAACGAGATGGAGAACGAAGCCGCCTATCTGCGCGGCCTGCGCGACCGGCTCAAGGCGAAGTTTGAAACCGAACTCGACTACGTCCATGTCAACGGCTCGTGGGAGCATCGCCTGCCGGGCAACCTGAACATGAGCTTTGTGTATGTCGAGGGCGAGTCGCTGCTGATGGGCATCAATGATGTGGCGGTTTCCAGCGGTTCGGCCTGCACGTCGGCCACGCTCGAACCCTCTTATGTGCTGAAGGCGCTGGGGTTGGGCGACGACGTGGCGCACAGCTCGATTCGTTTTGGTCTTGGCCGCTTCAACACGCAGGCGGAAGTCGATTACGTGGCCGCCAAGGTTATCGATATTGTGAAGCATCTGCGTGAGCTGTCCCCGCTCTACGAGATGGTGAAGGAAGGTATTGACCTGACCAAGATCGAGTGGCAGGCGCACTAACCACCTGCGGTGGGGCAGACGCCGCTTGCGCGGCAGAAGTCAGGTGCCTGACATGGTTTTGAACGAATCGGCGGCGGTGGCCGCCGAATCAAACAGAGTGAACGCGGCTTCCCCGCACAAGGAGACGGACACATGGCATACAGCGATAAGGTCGTAGACCACTACAACAATCCCCGCAACGTAGGCACGCTGGACAAGAGTTCGGCCGAGGTCGGCACCGGCCTGGTGGGCGCGCCGGAGTGCGGTGACGTGATGCGGCTGCAAATCCGCGTGAACCCTGAGACGCAGGTGATCGAAGAAGCCAAGTTCAAGACCTTCGGCTGCGGCTCGGCCATCGCGAGCTCATCGCTCGCGACGGAGTGGATCAAGGGCCGCAAGGTGGAAGAGGCTCTGACCATCAAGAACACGGACATTGTGAAGGAGCTATCGCTGCCGCCGGTGAAGATTCACTGCTCGGTGCTGGCCGAGGATGCCATTCGCGCGGCCATCGGCGACTGGAAGAAGAAGAACGGCGTTGCGGAGACCGAGCAGGCAGCGGTCTCGGCAAATTAAGCGGAACTAACTGGACAGGAAACCATGTCGAATATAGTGTCCATTGAAGCAAAGCCCGCGCAGGGCGCATTTGCCGCGCAGCCTCAACAGGCTGTGCCGCAGGCGCCCGCGCAGGGCATTCTGCTCACGGAGAACGCCATCAAGCGCGTTCGCCTGGCCATGGCCAAGGAAGGCATCTCGCCGGAGCAGGGCGGGCTGCGCCTGGGCGTAACGGGCGGCGGATGCTCCGGACTTTCTTACGCCATCAAATTCGATACGCAACCCCGCGACCGCGACCGCGTTTATGAGTTCGACGGCGTTCGCGTCTTCATCGATCCCAAGTCGTTTCTATACCTGCACGGCATGACGCTGGACTACGAAGAGACACTGATGCGGCAGGGCTTCAACTTCATCAATCCGAACTCCTCGCGTTCCTGCGGCTGCGGTTCGTCCTTCACGTCGTAGCTTTTTCCAGGAGCCGGGTTTTTGCGCCATTTCTGGATGAAATGATGAAGATGGAAGACGCTTGCGTTGCCGGAGAAACCTGCAAGGTGAGGCTGCGATGGGAGAAAAGATGAACAAAGCGGTTCGTAATCCGAGATTTGTTTGTTTCCTATTCGCCATTTTTTTTGTTTCATCGCATGCTCAGGCGCAATGGGCGCAGATGGTCTCCGATCAGGACGCGGCGGCACGCATTGCCTGGTGGCGGGATGCCAAATTCGGCCTCTTCATTCACTGGGGAGTTTACTCGATCCCAGGACGGGGCGAATGGGTTCAATGGCAGGAACAGATTCCCGTTGAAGAGTACGCCAAGCTGGCGGAGCAGTTTCATCCCGATCACTTCGATCCGAATGCATGGGCAGAGCTGGCCGAAGCAGCAGGCATGAAGTACACAGTGCTGACCGCGCGCCACCATGACGGGTTTGCGCTCTTCGACGATCCTGAATCCAACTTTACGGCGGTCAAATCCGCCGCGCATCGCGATATTGTTGCCGAATATGTGACCGCCATGCACAAGGCCGGGCTTCATGTCGGGCTCTATTATTCTCCGTTGGATTGGCGTTACCCCGGCTTCTTCTTTCCCGGCATTTACCGGGCCAGCGCCGAAGCGATGCGCGCACAGTACCATCGTCAGTTGAACGAGCTGGCCTCGCATTATGGCAAGGTCGACATATTGTGGTTTGACGGTGGCGGCGGCGATTGGCTGGGTTTTGGCGGAGTCCACTTTACCGGCAGCGGATGGGCCGCGCGCCCCAAGGATCAGCGCTATACCGGGTCCTTTAGCTGGCAGGACGATGAAGCGGTCAGCAATCTGAGAAAGCTGCAACCCTCGGTCATCATCAACGACCGCACCGATGCCGCGGCGGATTTCCGTTCCCGCGAAGGCGACGGAGCGCTGGGCGATTTTGAGAGCCGCTATCCATGGGAGCTCTGCACCACCATTACCGCAGGGGCCTGGGGATACCAGCCGAACGCGAAGGTCAAGCCGTTCGACACCCTCATTCGCCTGCTGATCTCCGCCGCCGGGCGCGACGGAAACTTCATCCTCAACGTCGGTCCCCGGCCCGACGGGCAGATTGACCCGGCACAGGCAGCGCGGCTGCGCGAGATCGGCGCCTGGCTTCATCAGAATGGCGCAAGCATCTACTCGACGCGCGGCGGCCCTTATCTGCCCGGCGACTTTGGAGTCTCAACGTATCGCGGCAACACGATCTTTCTGCATATTCTCAACCCGGCCGGTGCAACGCTTACTCTTCCTGCCCTGCCGGTAAAAGTCCTCGGCTGCTCTCTTCTCGGCGGCGGCAGTCTCGCCTGCAGGCAGAGCGAGAACGGCGTGGAAGTGAGTCTGGGGAGCAAACCGGATGCGGTTGATACGATCGTCGAGATGACTCTTGAATCTCCGGCGGTGGAGATCAAGCCGATTCCCACTCCGCTAACCGCAAAGCCGGCCGTTGGAGAGTAACAGGGCTTGCCGGCGCCCCTGTGTCACGAGTGAATGAGAGATTCACTTTACGAAGTTGTCCTGGAAAGAATGTAAGGGTTCAGTCATGCTTAAAATTCTCGATTCCGCAGTCCCGGTTGCGTGCTGGTCCTGCTCGGTGGCGCACAATGACGCCACGCTTTTCTGCCCGCATTGCAGCAAGATTCAGCCGCCTCCGGGCGGCGATTTCTTCTCCGTCTTCGGGTTGAAGCCATGCCTGAATCTTGACCTTATGGGACTGGAGCACGAGTTTCATCGCCTGAGCCGCAAGCTGCATCCCGATCGTTTTGCCCGCTCGGGCGAGCACGAACGGGAGTGGAGTCTGGCCGATACGGCGCTGCTCAACGACGCTTATCGCACTCTCAAGGATCCGATTCATCGCACGGAATATCTGCTCAAGCTGCACGGCGCTGAAATCGGCGAAGAGCACGCCGGCAAAGACCGCAGAGGGCAAGTGGATACATCGCGTGTGCCGGCCGATCTGCTGGAAGAGGTCTTTGACCTGAATATGCAGCTGGAAGAGATGCGCATGGCCAGGAAGATTGGCGAAGAGGATCCCGCGCTGCAGGTGAGTCTGGAGCAGGCAAAGCGCAAATTTGACGGCCTGCTCGATGAAGTCGACGACGAGTTGCGCGCCGAGTGGAAGAAGTGGGACGAGGGCGATGCAGGAGTGCGCTCTGGAGCCCAGAAGACCATGGTGGCGCTGCTTGACCGGCGGCGCTACCTCAGCAACCTGGTCCGCGATGTGACCGAGACATTGGGAGCTTAAAAGAGAATCATGGCGGAAGGACGCGTAGTAGGAATCGACCTGGGAACCACCAACTCCCTCGTTGCATACATGCAGGGCGAAGCGCCGGTGGTCATTCCGGGGGTGGACGGCTCCAATCTGGTGCCGTCCGTCGTCGCGCTCGATCCCATCCCGGCCGACGGCAGCCGGCCCACCGTTACCGTGGGCAACAGCGCGCGTCGAGTGCTGATCGAGACGCCGGAGCGCGTCATCTATTCCGTCAAGCGCCTTATGGGCCGCGGTCTGTCTGAAGTGCAAAGCGAACTCAAGTTCTTTCCCTTCCAGCTTGCCGACGATGTGCAGGAAGGCGAAGTGCCGCGCATTCAGCTTGGCGAACTCCGCTTCACTCCACCGGAGATCTCCGCCTACATTCTGCGTCAGCTGAAGCGCAACGCCGAGCGATTTTTCGGCGCGCCGGTCACGCAGGCCGTCATCACCGTGCCTGCGTACTTTAACGATGCGCAGCGCCAGGCCACCAAGGACGCGGGCCGCATGGCCGGACTGCAGGTGCTGCGGCTGGTGAATGAGCCGACGGCTGCGGCGCTGGCGTATGGTCTGGATCGCGCGAAGGAAGGCACGATTGCGGTTTATGATCTGGGCGGCGGCACCTTTGACATCTCCATCCTCAAGCTGCGCGACGGAATCTTTGAGGTGCAGTCGACCAACGGCGACACACATCTGGGCGGCGACGACATTGACAATCTTCTGCTGACCATCGCGCTCGATGAGATACACGCCGAGCATGGAGTGGATCTGCGCAAGCATCCCGGCGCCGTGCAGGCCGTGCGCAAGGCCGCCATTGAAGCCAAAATCAGACTCTCGACGGAGGCCGCGGCGCAGTTCGACATCGAGCTGCCCAACGGCGACCGCTATCAACGCGAGATTCCGCGCGCGGTTTTCGAGCAGCTCATCGAGCCTATCCTCGAGCGCACCGCGGGCCCGTGCAAACAGGCTATTGCCGATGCGGGCATCACGCCCGCACAGATCGATGAAGTTGTAATGGTGGGCGGGTCAACGCGCATCCCCGCGGTCCGCCAGCTTGTGGACGATCTCTTTCATCTGAGCGCGCGTGGCAAGAAGCCCCACATCAATCTCAACCCCGACGAGGTTGTTGCGCTGGGCGCCGCGGTGCAAGCCGACATTCTCGCCGGCACCTCCAAGAGCACGGAGGAGATGCTGCTGCTTGACGTCACGCCGCTCTCGCTCGGCATTGAAGCCCTTGGCGGAACCGTTGCGCGCATCATCCAGCGCAACTCCACCATTCCGGCCTCGGCCACGGAGCACTTCACCACCGGCGTCGATGGCCAGACCAACGTTGCGATTCACGTTGTGCAGGGCGAGCGCGAACTTGCCGCCGATTGCCGTTCTCTGGCGCGCTTTGATCTCAAAGGCATTCCGCCCATGTCAGCCGGTCTGCCGCGCATCGAAGTGAGATTTCTCATCGACGCCGACGGCATTCTGCAGGTTTCCGCGCGCGAGCAACGCAGCGGCAAGGCCGCGCAGATTGAGGTGAAGCCCACCTACGGTTTGACGGACGAGCAGGTCGAGAGCATGATTCTGGAATCCTTCGACCACGCCGAAGAAGACTTTGCCGCGCGCCTGCTCATCGAAGCGCGCAATGAGGCGGAGACGATTCTTTCCGCCGTTGAGCGCGCGCCCCGCAGCCCGGCGTGGGCGCACCTGACCAACGACGAGCGGACGGCGATCGGCCTGGCCCGCGACTACCTGATCAAGGCCAAGAAGACCGAGGACTCGGCTGCCATCCGCGAGGCAACGCTGATTCTTGACCATGCCACGCGCCGCTTTGCCGAACTGATGATGGAGGCCGCCGTCACCGCGGCCATTCGCGGCAAGACGATGGACGCTGCCGGAGAAGAACTCGGCGACGAACTGACCGCGCCGCACCCCATGGCGCCCGCGGAGTTCAAATAGCGAGAGGCCGCAAGATGGCAGCCAACTGCCAAGGAAGAATCCTATGAGCGAAGCGAATACAAAAAACATTCCCGCCGACAAGCTGGTTCGCGTCACCTTTCAGCCGGAAGGCAAGACCGTCGAG
>JAJZGF010000023.1 GCA_021805025.1 Acidobacteriota bacterium | reverse complement strand
AAGCTCGCTCGTCGGCAAACCAGGAGCAAAACCCCTGCCATGTTCCCGGATAGGGCGGGTAAACTTCCCAAGTTGGAGGTTCAGTAACCACTACATATAGAGTCTACTGTACTAAGGCAGCTACCCCACTAAAATAAATAAGTTATAGGTGCAGAGCATCTCTGCGGAATATGTTCCCTATGTCAGGGCCTACCGCCAATTCTAGCGCCCCGATGGAACCGTGGAACTGGCGCAGGCTCTAGGGGCCACCGTGGTGCAGCATCCTTTTGAGCACTATGGAGCGCAGAGGAACTGGGCGATCGATCATCTGCCCATCGCGGAAAACTGGCAGCTCCATCTGGACGCGGACGAGTTACTCGATGATGCTCTGGTGAATGCGATTCTGGCTTTACCCGATGCACCCGAGCACAGCGCCTATTTCCTGGCGCGCTTTGTGCGCTTTCTTGGCCGGGTCCTGCGGCATGGTGGCATGAGTCCAACATGGCATCTGCGCCTGTTCCGCTCCGGATGCGGACGCTGCGAAGAGCGCAAGTATGACCAGCACTTCATGCTGGTGAGCGGCAGCGCCGGCCAACTGGATGGAGCAATGATTGACGATGTTCGCATGTCCCTCAGCGAGTGGACGGCGCGTCACAATCGCTGGGCCGATGGCGAGGTGGCCGAGCTCATTGCCAAGGAATATTCTGGCCGTGTGAGGCCGGATATCTTCGGCACACCGACGGAGAAGAAGAGATATCTCCGCAAAACATATAATCAGTTGCCGCTTTTCGTGCGGGCTTTCGGGCTCTTCGTCTATCGATATTATCTGTGTCTTGGCTTTCTGGATGGAGTCGAGGGATTCATATTCTGGGTCTTACAGACCTTCTGGTTCCGCTTCCTGGTGGACGTAAAGCTCTGGGAGAAGCGTCATGCAGACAGGCTCACACGGCCTGCCCGGAGAGAACATCCAGAGAGCGAATCCTTCATTCGCTGATAGCGCGCGTAGCTGATATACGCTCTGGTGGTACCCATCTCGCGAAGGGCGCACCGCCAGAGCATTACTGTCAGAAGCCCATCACGTTGTAACCGCAATCCACATACATGACTTCACCGGTGATGGCGCTCGACAGATCGCTGGCAAGAAACAGCGCCGCGCCGCCTACCTCGAGCTGATCCACGTTGCGGTGCAGCGGGGCGCGGTCGGCGTGTGTCTTCATCATCACCGTCAGGTCGCCCACGCCGCGCGCGGCAAGAGTCTTGATGGGGCCGGCGGAGATGGCGTTGACGCGAATGTTTTTTGAGCCGAGGTTCCAGGCCAGGTAACGCACCGTAGATTCCAGGCCTGCCTTGGCCACGGCCATCACGTTGTAGTTGGGGACGACCTTTTCCGCGGCGTAATAGCTCAGCGTTATGATGCTGCCACCATCGGCCATCATCTCCGCGGCGCCGCGGCTGACGGCGATCAGCGAGTAGACGCTCACGTCCATGGCGATGCGGAAACCGTCACGGCTGGTGTTGATGAACTCCGCGTGCATGTCCGCGGCAGGAGCGAAGGCGACTGCATGAACCAGCACATCCAGCTTGCCGTACTTCTGCTTGAGCGCGGCAAAGAGGGCATCGATTTCGCTGTCAGTCGAGACGTCGCACTGGAAGCCGCTGGCGCCGGGCAGGTCCTTGATCAGATCTTCGGCTTCGAGCTTCATGCGCTCATTCTGGTAGCAAATGGCAAGCGTAGCGCCGGCCGCGTGCAGCTTTTGAGCAATGCCCCAGGCGATGGAGCGCTTGTTGGCCAGCCCGAAGACCACAGCCGTCTTACCTGCCAGATTGATCATGCTTGTCTCTGTTCCTCCAAATGGATCCTGCGCAGCGTGGGGAAACCCCTGGCCAACCTCCTTTCAGGATACCAGAGCGCTTCTGCAGTCCTTCGCGATCGGCTGCGTCTCACCCGCCCAGATCGACAAGTTTCACACTGCCCACCGGGCGGCCCAGGAAGCGCGATCCGAGGCGCTCGAACTTCTCGACCGAGTCAGTGGCGAAGCAATGAATCTCTGTGTCTGCGGCAGTGTCGAATGATGCCGCGGGGTCCAGTGTTGCAGCGGGCGCAGCGCGGCCGTTGAACAGATGCACAGCGGCTTCGGCGGCGGCTGCGGCGGAGTCGATTACCCGCACGCCGGGCGAAACGGCAGCCTCAATAAGCGGCCGCAGCAGGGGATAGTGCGTGCAACCCAGGACGAGCACGTCGGGGTTCATGTTCTGTGCAGCGGCTTCGGCGTTCAGTTCCGCAAGATAGATCCGGATGACCTCGGCGGTGACGGGATGGCCGGTCCATCCCTCTTCAACCAGAGGGACGAGCAGCGGGCACGCCTTCTCAATGGCGCGAAGATTGCGGGCGTTGCAGGCAGCGGCATAGGCATGGCTTTGCACGGTGGCATCCGTGGCAATGACCAGCACGTCTCCGCATCTGGAGGCTGCATGGGCGGCCTGCGCACCGGGCTCAATCACACCCAGCACCGGCACAGGCACCGCCTCCTGAATGGCGTCGAGCGCGAGGGCGCTGGCGGTGTTGCAGGCGATGACCAGGAACTCGGCGCCTTGTTCGCGGACCAGGAACTGGGCGCTCTCAATGGCGTAGCGGGCGATGGTGCGGCGGGACTTGGAGCCGTAAGGCAGGCGGGCGGTGTCGCCGAGGAACGCATAGCGGGCGCGCGGCAGGCGGGCGATGAGCGCTTGCAGCACGGTGAGGCCGCCAAAGCCCGAGTCAAAGACGCCGATGGTGGGAGCGGACGCGGGGCCGGTTGCCGGCTGTTTCACGGTGTGGTTCCTCCCGTGGGGACGGCGTCCGCCGTCAGGTAGGTGCGAGTGAGGTCGGCGTGGCCGGCCAGCGTGGGTCGCGGATGGCCATCTACCAGAAAGCGCACCTGCGTGACGCGCGGCAGGTTGGCGCGCAAGGTTGCGCAGATGGACAGCACGGTGAGGGACTCCGTTTCGATGCCCGAAGGGTGGCCGGCGGCAAAGGCGCCAGTCAGGTTCACGACGGCCAGTTCGGCGTCGGGCGTCTGGGGATCTTTCGGGCCAGGGGCAGGCAACAGAAAGACCTGCGCGATGCCAGGCGCGCCACCGGGCACAGGATGCGCTGCGTCCGGCGCGGCATAGAGATCCAGCAGTTTGCCAAGAAGTACGCGCGCCCGCGCGCCGGGATCGGCGGGCAGTGGCAGGGAACGATCCTGAGCAAGCAGAGAGCCGTCGGCGTCGCTGGCGGCCACCAGTGTGGCCTGCTCGGCAGGCGCCACCTCCGGTGCCTGGGTCGGCGCGGAGTCCTCGCCGGCCAGCAGGCGCTGGTGGGCGCGCTGGCGCAGATGCCACAGGATGCCGGCCATGGCCAGCGAGGCAGCCAGCAGCACGATGAGGATCACCTTCTGGTAGCGGGGAATCATGGCTGGCGCGGCTCCAGGCGAAATTCCAGGACGGCGGCGGCCAGCGCTGCGGCGGCTTTGGCCCGATAGCCGGCGTCATCGGGCTCCGCCGTGACGGTGCCGTCCTGCGCTCGTTCCGGGGCCAACTCTACGGCGACCGCGGGGCAGGTCATGCTGTCGAGGCCGGGCAGTGAGGTCCGGCCGAGGGTCACATTCAGTCCGGCGTGCAGCAGGGAGGCGTTGAGCGCTCCTGCCAGCGCCAGGCTGTGCGTGACCCACGCCGCCTGCGCGGTCTTCCAGGGCAGGAAGAGACTTGACTGCGCGGGAGTGAGCGACGAGACAAAAAGGTGGACGCCGGAGCCGCTCTCACTGACGTGCAGGCTCAGGCAGAGCTGCGCTTTGGCGTGGTTGGCGATTGCGGCACGGCTGTTCGGATCGAGCGTCGTATCGGACTCGCGGGTGGTGACCACGGCGATGCCGCGCGCGGCGAGCAGAGAGCGAAGACGCACGCTCAGGGCAAGCGTAGCGGCCTTTTCCGGCTGGCCGCCGGCGAGTCTGCCGCCGGGGTCTGTGCCGCCGTGGGCCGCGTCCAGCACCACGACAAAATGCGCCGATGGCGCGGTGGGTGGCTGTTGCGCGGCAGCCGGCAACGCCGCCAGCGCCGCCCAGGCAAGAGCCCGCTCAATCCAGCGCATAAATCGTTAGGCCGCTGAGCAGCTTGGGGTAAAAGTCAGTAGACTTCTGGGGCATTACGGCGCCCGCGAAGGCCACCTCCCGCAGTTGCTCCAGAGTGACAGGGTTGGTGAGAAATGCGATGTTGGCCTGACCGCTGCGCACCTGGCCGACGGCCTCGTCAGGATCGCGCAGATAGCGGATGTGCGTCTGCTCGCGCACTTTCTCGGCGTCAAGCCGAAGCAGCCGGTCGAGAACAATCGAGTGGAGGTGAACCAGGTCAAGCTGGCGCTGATGCTCGGGCAGGCTTGCCAGGGCAGCCGCCGCCGCTTCGGGTCTTGAGCGCAGCAGGACATCCCCCGCGTGTGTGACTGCGATGAAGGCTGGTCCCTGCTGCCCGTGGAGTATCGCAAGGCGGGCAGCGGCGTCTGCGGCGGGCATCGGATCGACGGTGAAGAACTCCGATGCCGCGCGGAGAAACTCCTCAGGAACAAAACCGTCCAGGCTGTGGACGACGCGGTGCGTGGGGAGGATGAGGAGCCCGTCCGAGTCCATGTTGACGAAGGTCATCATCACGGCCGCCTCAGGATACGCCGGCTGCGGCAACTGGCTGGTGCTGTGTTCGGCTTTGGCTACCGCGTCCGGTGCGTGTTCTCTGGAGTACTTGAGCGCGGTCTCGTAGCGGTGGTGGCCGTCAGCGATGATGAGTTTCTTGTCGGCCATGGCCGTGGTGAGCAGGCGAATGGTGGCCGGGTCGCCGATGCGCCACACGCGGTGCAGCACACCGTATTCGTCGGTGACTTCTACATCCGCCGTCGCGGCACGGTCGTAGAGGATGCTTTCCACGCTGCGGGCCGGGTCAGAGTAGAGCATGAATATCTGGCCGAAGTGGGCGCGCGTGGCCTCTAGCAGGTTCAGCCGGTCGCTCTTCGGTTTGGAGAGCGTGTGCTCATGGCGGAAGACGACCTGGTCGGCATAATCGTGGAGCTTGCCCAGCGCGATCAGGCCACGACGCTCCTGGACCGTCTCCGTGCCCGGCGCCTTGAAGCGCTGCGCATAGGCGTAGACGCATGGGTCTGTTTCCTGGATCAAAACGCCCTGGTCGCGCCAGGAGCGGAAGTCGCGTGCGGCGCGGGTGTAAACACTTTCCCTGCGTTCGGCATCAAACAGCTCAGGCAGGCCAAGGATGATGCGGACCAGGTTGTAGGGGCTGCGCTGGTAGTAGGCCTGCTGCATGGCCGGTGAGATTTTGTCGTAGGGCTGGGTAACGACATCTTCCAGCCGGACTGCGGTTTGATTGTAGTGCCAGGCGCGGAATGGGTAGATGCTGGCCATCCTGTTTGTCGTGCTCCCCGTTGAAACGGCGGAATTTGCGCCCGAGACTCCCATAGCGCAGGATGGCTACAGGCTAGGCGCTCAGGCTCGATTGTATCCCAGCAGCATGGACCGGTCCTGAGTTTGACGGGACGCAAACGGGGCCGGCGTGACCTGCGGGTTAAGGGCGCGTGAGCCCTTGGCCGTGCTACTATCAGCCACAATCCCAGGTGTCGCGACATGAGGACGCTTCCCACTCAGCGGGTCAACCGGGGCCGGCGCAACTGGTTTTGCGGTGCGCGCGGCACCGCCAGCTTTTGCCTGCTTGCCGGGCTTCTGTGCGCACTTTCAGCGTTTTCGCAGGACGATCCGCTGAACAAGGCGCACGTGCCGGCGCCCGGGTCCGCAACGCCGGCCACCGGCGCGCCCAGCGGCGCCGAAGCCCCCCCGCTGACCGGTCCTGCGGCGCTTCACGCGCGGCCGGGAGCCATGCTCCGCATGAACGTGGATATGGTGCTGGTACCCATTACGGTAACGGACCCGATGAACCGGCTGGTGACCGGCCTTGAACAGGAAGACTTCAAAGTCTACGAGAACGGCGGGGAGCAGAAGATCCGGACATTTGCGAATGAGGATGCGCCGGTTTCGATTGGCATCATCTTCGACCTTTCCGGTTCCATGAGCACCAAGCTCACCCGCGCACGGGCGTCAATTGTGCAGTTCATCAAAACCGCGAATCCTGAGGATGAGTTCTTTGTGGTGGGCTTCAACGACCGCCCCGAGCTGATTGAGGACTTTACCAGCTCCGTCGATGACATCCAGTCGCGGCTGGCCACGGTACGCAGCGGTCACAGAACGGCGCTGCTGGACGCAATTTACTACAGCCTGATGAAGATGAAGGAGGCCCGGCATGAACGCAAGGCGCTGCTGGTGGTCTCTGACGGCGGCGACAATCGCTCGCGCTACACTGAGGGCGAGGTGAGGGCACAGGTGCGGGAGTCGGCTGTGGAGATCTACTCGATCGGCATCTTTGACCCCTACGCCGCCACGCCGGAGGAACGTACCGGCCCCGCTCTGCTGAACGAAATCAGCGAGGAGACGGGCGGGCGCATGTACCGGGTCGATGACGTCTCCGAGATGGGCGACATTGCGGAGAAGATTTCGACCGAGCTGCGCAATCAGTATGTGATCGGGTACACGCCTGGGAACCTGACCCGCGACGGCAAGTGGCGTAAAGTGAAGGTGAAGCTCAATCCTCCGCCGGGATTGCCTGCACTTACCGTCCATGCACGTACGGGATACTATGCGCCTTTGCAATAACGCTGCTCTGATTCTTGTTCTTCTGGCAACGGCGATGCCGTTGTGTGCCCAACAGGCGCCGGCCCCGTCGGCGGGAACTGAAGCCCCACCCCTGACCGTCGACCGCGACCCGGTCCGCTCCCCGGACACCGGCGGCGCGCCTTCGCCGATGGGCCAGCCCGTGCAGAAAGAAGGCGGCCAGTTTGTTCTGCGCACAGACGTCGAAGAAGTGGTGCTGGCGGCAACCGTGCTCGAAGGCAACCGGCTGGTGCAGGACCTGAAGAAAGACAACTTTCAGGTGTTCGAGGACGGCGTCCGCCAAACGATTATCAGCTTCCAGCACACTGATCTGCCTGTCTCCATCGCGCTGGTGGTGGACAACTCGGGGTCCATGTCCAAGAAACGCCCGGCAGTGAACAAGAGCGCGCTGGACCTGATTGAGGCATCGAACCCGCAGGACGAGGCATTCGTGGTCAATTTTTCCGATGAGGCGTTTATTGACCAGGACTTTACCTCGGAGGTGAACAAGCTGCGCGATGGGCTCTCGCACATTGAGTCCCGCGGTGGGACGGCACTCTATGACGCCGTGGTGGCCTCGGCGGACAAACTGGTGGCCGACGCCCGGCGGCCCAAGCAGGTGCTCATTCTGATTACCGATGGCGAGGACAATGCCTCGACGCTGACGCTCGAGCAGACCATCCGCCGTGTGCAGCAGTTGTCCGGGCCGGAGATTTACTCGATCGGGCTGCTCTTTGGCGACGAGATGACGCATGCCGAGGTGCGCCACGCCCGCCGCGCGCTGGAGATGCTGTCCACCGAGACGGGCGGCGTGGCCTACTTTCCCCGCTCCATGGAGCAGGTGGACGACATTGCGGCCGAGGTGGCGCGCGACATCCGCAGTCAGTACACGATTGGCTACCACTCGACCAAGCCGAGCAGCGAGCCTGGCTTCCGGCGCGTGCAGGTGACCGCCGCGGCCCAGGGCATGGGCAAGTTGTCGGTGCGCACTCGGACCGGATATTTCCCGTCGGTGCGCGCTCCGCGAAAAGCGGGCGTTTCCAGCAAGTAGAGGCAGGCTGGCATGGTTTGCGTGCGCTGCGCCTCGATGGCCAGCAATGAGATGGCGAGGGGCAAGGGCGGGTGACCTGCGCTTGTGTGCCGCGATAAGCTAGAAGTCAGGAGCGTCTGACAAAACCTCATCATGTCCCCATACAAGTACGCGACTCTTGCCGTGCATGCCGGGCAGCACCCGGATCCGCAGACGGGCGCTGTGAATGTGCCCCTCTACCTCTCTTCGACCTTTGAGCTGACCGGCATCGGGACCGACCGCGGCTGGGATTACTCGCGCGCCGGCAACCCCACGCGCGACCGGCTGGAGACAGCGCTGGCCACGCTCGAAGGCGGCTTCAGCGGGCACGCATTTGCCAGCGGGATGGCGGCTATTTCCGCACTGGTGGCCATGTTGCGCGCCGGCGACCACGTGGTGTGCTCGCACAACGTCTACGCAGGCACGGTGCGGCTGTTCAATCAGATCGTCAGTCACTACGGCATTGCCATCGAGTACGTGGACACAAGCGATTTGAAGGCCGTTGAGGCAGCCATCCGGCCCAACACAAAGCTGATTCACATTGAGACGCCAAGCAACCCGCTGATGGTGCTCAGCGACATTGCCGCCATCAGCAGGATCGCCCATGCGCGTGGCGTGGAAGTCAGCGTGGATAACACCTTCATGTCGCCCGTGCTGCAGCGGCCCCTTGAGCTTGGAGCGGACATCGTAATGCACTCGACGACCAAGTATCTCAACGGCCACTCGGATGGTATCGGCGGCGCGCTGATCGGCTCGAAGCAGGAGCACAAGGATCGCTTCCTGCTCATCCAGAAGGCCGCAGGCGCCATTCTCTCGCCTTTCGAGTGCTTCCTGGTGCTGCGCGGCATCAAGACCATGCCTCTGCGCATCAAGCAGCATGAGGAGAATGGTCGCGCGGTGGCGGAGTTCCTCTCCACGCACCCCAAGGTTGCGAGCCTGGCCTATCCGGGCCTGAAGAGCCATCCGCAATATGAGCTGGCCGTGCGCCAGCAGAAGGGCTTCGGCTCCATGATGGCCTTTGACATCGGCACACGCGATAAGGCGGGGAATTTTCTGGGCGCGCTCACGATCTTCCTGAATGCCGAGTCGCTGGGCGGGGTTGAGTCTCTAGCTTCGCACTCGGCGACCACGACCCATGCTGCCCTCACGGATGCCGAACGCGAGGCTGCCGGGATCACGGAGGGAACCATCCGCCTGTCCATCGGCATCGAGGACAAAGAAGACCTGATCGCCGATCTTGACCAGGCCCTAGCCAAGGCTTAGCGGAACACCATGCCGGAAGCCACGCTCCTGCTCGGCATTGACACATGCGGGCCTTCTGGCTCGGTGGCGCTGGCGCGGCTACAGGGCGGGGCCCTGACGTTGCTGGACCAGGCCGAGCTTGCGGGGCGCAGCTACTCCGCTACGCTGGTGAGCTCCGTGGGTGCGCTGCTGGCTAGGCACAGCGCAACGCTGCGTGACCTGGCTGCATTGGTTGTGGTTTCCGGCCCCGGCAGCTTTACGGGCGTGCGCGTGGGCCTCAGCGCCGCCAAGGGCCTGGCCGAGCCGGCAGAGATACCGGTCGTGGCCGTTTCGCGGTTGGCGGTACTCGGGCACAAGGCCGAGACCGGGGCAGCCGCCCTGGATGCGCATCGGCGCGAGGTCTTCCTGCGGATGGGCGTTCCCGGCGCGGAACCGCGGGAGATTTTGGCCGGGACGGACGAATTGGCCGCAATGGCGGCGCCGGAGCGGATTGCCGTCTGCGATGAGGCCGCGGCTCTGCTGCTTGCCGCGTGGCCTGCAGCGCAGCAGGTTCCGGTGGAGCCACCCACTGCGGCGGATGCCATACAGTTTGCACTGCCGCGGATTGCCGCGCACGCCTTTGACGACATTGCACTGCTCGACGGTCATTATCTGCGTCGCTCGGACGCCGAGATCTTTGGCGGGCCGGTGGTACCGGAGCCTGTCCCGCAACCGGGGAAGCGATGAACCCGGACGAAGACGCGTTTCAAGTGCGCTTTATGACCGCAACGGACCTGGACCGGGTCACGGAGATTGCCGCAGCTCTGCCTGAGGCTCCGCATTGGCCGCGCGCAGCCTACACTGCAGCCCTGACCCCTGGCGCCACACCGCGACGCATGGCTCTGGTTGCAGAGCATGGGTCAACGGGCTCGCTGGCGGGCTTTGCCGTGGTCAGCCTGATGCCGCCCGAGTCCGAGCTGGAAAGCATCGCCGTGGACCCAGGATTTCAGAGGCGCGGAGTGGCAAGGGCTTTGTGGACGGCCCTGGCGGATGCGCTGCAGGGAGCGGAGGTGGATCGGATCCTGCTGGAAGTCCGCGCGTCGAACGTGCGGGCGCAAGTCTTCTACTGTGCCCTGGGCTTTGTTGAAGCCGGCAGACGCGCCCGCTACTACGTTGACCCGGTGGAAGATGCGGTGATCATGTGCCGAGCACTGCCCTGACCTTGCGGCGGCTTGCGGCGAGAGAGGTTTCCGGGGGGTTAGCGAGTGACGCCCGTCACGCAGGTAGGGTAAGAATCCGGAAATCCACAATCAATGCCATTTTGTTTCTCCCTCCCACTTGCCCTCCAGTGGCCGACGGGGATATATGTTAATGTTCTGTCACCCACGGAGGTGCTTGATGGATGAGATCAAGGATTCCACGCTGAGCGAAGAAATTGACCGCCTGCACGCCGAACATCATCGCTACGCTCAGCGCTTGGAGCAGCTGCTCCAAAAGCCCTATCTTTCCGCCGAAGAGCAGCTTGAAGAGGTCCGCCTGAAGAAGCTCAAGCTTCATGCCAAGGATCTGATCTTCGCCCTGGAGCACCGGGCCGCGGTCGCGGTCTAAGAGCTCCAAGGGAAAACTGGCGAGTGCGTGCGATGGACGGCCCGGCGTCATGTGCCGCCCTTGATACGGCGAGTGTGCGCGTCCCGGCATCATTTCGTTGCGATTCAACCGTATAATCGTTGGGGACGATGGTTCGTGACGGTTACATTTACGGTTTGAGTCTGCTGGTTGTGGCGTTCGTGCTGGCATGGGCGACACACGGCTGGGTGTGGGCGATCCTGCCCGTGCTGCTTGCTGCGTTTTTCCTCTGGTTTTTCCGCGACCCCGAGCGGCAGATTCCTGGAGAGCCGGGGCTCATCGTCTCCCCCGGCGATGGTCTCGTGACGGAGACCGCTTCCTTGCAGACTCCCGAGGGTCCGCGCCAGCGCATCAGTATTTTTCTGAGCGTCTTTGACGTTCATGTAAATCGCTCGCCGATGGCCGGGGTGCTGCGCTCTGTGCGCTACCAGAAGGGCCAGTACCTGAACGCGATGAATCCGGCATCCGCGGATCGGAACGAGCAGAATGTTGTAACGGTGCGCGGCGATGGCTACGAGGTCACCTTCAAGCAGATTGCCGGGCTTTTAGCGCGGCGCATTGTCTTCAATCTGCGCGAAGGAGACCGTGTGGAGCGCGGGCAGCGTGTGGGGCTCATCAAGTTCGGTTCGCGTGTGGATGTGGTGTTGCCCGCCGCGGCGGAACTGCGCGTCAAGGTAGGCCAGCGGGTGCGTGGCGGCGCCAGTGTGCTGGCGGTGATGCCGGCTCAGGACGCAAGGGAGATGCTGTGAACCATCGCGACCCTGAACTCGCGAAGGCGAACGCGCAGGCCAGACTGCGGCGCGGCATGTTCCTGCTGCCGTCGATCTTTACGGCAGGCAACATCGGCGCGGGCTATTTTTCCATCACGCAGACCATGGCGGCCATCAGCGGAAACGCAGAGATGCACCTGGACTGGGCCGCAATTGCCATTCTGTTTGCGATTCCATTTGACGCGCTCGACGGACGCATCGCGCGGATGACGAACACGTGCAGCGATTTTGGAAAGGAACTGGACTCGCTGGCCGATGTGATTACGTTCGGCGTGGCGCCCAGCCTGCTGGCATTCATCTGGGGCTTTCATTTTCTGCCGGACTCTATCAATCCGCACCTGCGCATGCACCTGCTGCAGGCCGGCGCCTTCTTCTGTTTCCTTTACCTTATCGGCGGAGCGTCGCGTCTGGCACGGTTCAATATCAGCCATGATCCCTCGCCCCGGAACCCCGGACGGCCGGGCCGCAAGTATTTCGTGGGCATGCCGATTCCGGCAGCGGCGGGATTTCTAGCCGCGACGGTGCATCTCTGCTACGGCATCCCGGTGCAGGCCTGGTGGATTGCCATTCCCTGGCTGCTTCTGGTGGGGCTCACGGGCTATCTGATGGTGAGCACGTGGCGCTTCTGGTCGGGCAAGGAAATCAACCTTACCCGCAGCCATCCCTTCCAGTTGCTGCTGGTCATGGCGGTGGTGTTCTACTTCGGCATCCGGTATTCCCAGGTGGTATTTTTTGCCGTGGCTCTGGTGTATATGTTTTCCGGCATCTGGGCGCGGGCGGCATACTCCTGGTCACGGCGGCGCCGGTATCCGGCCAAGGCTGAAGGCATGCCGGACACGCCGCCGAACGAGCCGCATTCTGCCACTCATTCTTAGCTTTCGATACCCTGAAAAGGAACGCTGTGTACAAGATTGCAATCGCCGGAGCCTCGACCCTGCTGGGCAAGGAACTGAAGGACGCATTGTCGGACTCGCCGCTGGCTGCGGCCAGCTATGTGCTGCTTGACGAAGAAGAATCGCAGGGGCAGCTGGACCAAGTGGGCGATGAGGTGACGTTCGTCCAGGCCATCGGCGTGGATGCCTTTGACCATATAGACTTCACATTTTTCTGCGGGGCTGAGGCGTTGACCCGCAAGCACTGGCGTCAGGCCTTGCGCTCCGGGTCATCGGTGCTGGACATGACAGGCGTGCTGGACCAGGAGACGGGCGTGCTGGTGCGCGCACCATGGACAGGCCAGGAAGCGGCGGCCGCGGACCTGTTCACGCCGGCCATCGTGCCGGCGCACCCGGCCGCTGTGGCCCTGGCGCTGGTGCTGGAGCGGTTGCAGCAGTTTGCCCCGGTGCGGATCGCTTCGGCCACTGTCATGCTGCCTGCAAGCGAGTTCGGCCGCGGCGCCATGGACGAGCTGCACCAGCAGACGGTGAACCTGCTGAGCTTCCAGGGACTGCCGCGGGCCATCTATGACGCTCAGGCGGCCTACAACATGCTCTCAGGGCTGGGTGAAGGCGCCGTGGCAAGTGTGCGGTCAGTGGAGGCGCGCATCCGCCGTCATTACGCGGCGCTTGTCGGCAGTCGCGGGCCAGTCCTGTCCCTGCAGGCGCTTCACGCGCCCGTGTTTCACGGGCACACTTTCTCGATCGCCGTGGAACTGGAGCGGCCTGTCGCCATTACGGCGCTGGAAGAGGCCATGGGCGGCGAGCATCTTGACCTGGTGCTGGAAGACACGGATTCGCCGTCCAACCTGGCCGCCACGGGGCAGAATGACGTGCTGGTGCGTCTGCGTGCCGAGCCGGGCCTGCGTAATCCCGCAGAGTGCGCGCGGCTGTGGTTGTGGGCTGCGTCTGACAATCTGCGCATCTATGCGCAGAACGCGGTGGAGTGCGCACTGGACCTTCGGCGGCTGCGGCCGCAGGGGACGGTCCAGTAGGCCTGCTAGCCCGCGCCATTGCGTATCCAGCACTGTTCGATATATGTGTCCGTCATGCCCGCGATGTAGTCTGCGACGGTGCGCGCAAGGCCTTGGGTTTCGATGTGCGCCCGGTGATCCTCCGGCAACTGACCGGGGTCTGCAATGAAGGCGGCAAACAAACCCGCGACAACCTCTTCCGCGTGGGCGTGCGTCTCTCTCATGCCGGGTGAGTTGTAGAGGTTCGCGTAGAGGAATTCCTTGGCGCCGGCGCGCTCTGCCTCCACCGGCGGACTGAGCGCAACGAGCCGCTCGGGTGCATAGCGAACGTCTTCAAGGGTGGTAGCTCCAAGCTCCGCCACGCGGGCATGGATCTGAGTCAGAAGGTCTGTGACCAGCGCATCCAGCATGTGCTTGAGCGCCTCATTCGCGGTGAGGCGCTGTGCGGCCGCCGGATACTCGGCCAGCGCGTGATCGTGAAACCGCCGGAACACAGCCACGGCATCGCGCACCTGCGGAAGAGTGAGAATGCCCGAGTCGAGACCATCCTCCAGGTCGGCGGTCAGGTAGGCAATCTCGTCGGCCAGGTCAATGAGCTGGGCCTCCAGCGGCGGCCGCAGGTTAAGGAAATACTCTGCGAGCTCAGGGTGACTGGCCGAGGCGTAGTCGCGCGAGTGCTTG
Source organism: Acidobacteriota bacterium (assembly GCA_021805025.1). Classification (GTDB taxonomy): domain Bacteria; phylum Acidobacteriota; class Terriglobia; order Terriglobales; family Acidobacteriaceae; genus Telmatobacter. The sequence continues at coordinate 19,493 of JAJZGF010000023.1, read as the reverse complement.
ATGATGCCTTCGCGCACACCGAGCGTGAGGTTGAGGCCGCGAAAGCCTGCGTAGCGCTCCTCAAACCAGGTGACGATCCGCAAGGCGTGGAGGTTGTGATCAAAGCTGAGTCCGTGGCCCCGCAGGGCACGGTCCAGAGCCTTTTCTCCTGCGTGTCCGAAGGGCGGATGGCCAATGTCGTGCGTGAGCGCCAGCGCCTCGGCCAGTTCGGCGTTGAGGCCGAGCGCCTGTGCCACGGTGCGGGAGATCTGCGCGACCTCAAGCGTATGGGTGAGGCGGCTGCGAAAGTGGTCGCTAGGCTGGCCGGCCGGCAGTCGAGTGAAGACCTGCGTTTTGCCGGCGAGGCGGCGAAAGGCGCGCGCGTGCAGGATGCGTGCGCAGTCGCGCGCAAAAGGCGTGCGATAGGGATGCGGCGGCTCGTCGTGGACCCGCGCCGCAAGAGAGCCGTGGGCATCTACGGCGAGGGCCGCAGGCAATGTGGCAGGCGGGTTTGGGGTCGAGGGCATGGCCGGGGCACGTACGTCTGGTTATACCGCAGTCCGGGGGTGCGGTGCAGTGCGGCATTATTTGGTGAGCGGAGTCACGCTTCGGCCGGACCTCCCAGTGTTATAAGCTTCTCTGGGCAGTTCGCATTGGACAACGGCCGCGAATCCGGAGTACCATCCAGCCGAACTTTTGAAGGGGCGCGGATTCGGGCTGAGTCCGGCAGTGCCCTTGGGCATTTCTCACGTCAGGACCACGGGAGGCAATGATGAATAAGATGAAGCAGGTTGGGGTGGCCATTCTGGCGCTCGGAATTGTATTTACGGCAGGGTGCGAAAGGCACTCAAACAAGGAAGTCTTTTATCTGGTTACCGCGAATTCGGCGCTGCCCTACTGGCAGACCGCGGCGGCGGGCTTCAATCATGCGGCCGCCCAGTACAAGGTGACGGCCAAAGTTGTGGGGCCGGAGAACTACGATCCGCAGGCAGAGCTGAGCGAACTGCAAAAGGCGACAGCGGCAAAGCCCGCGGGCATTCTGATCTCGGTAGCCGACTCCGCCGTTCTGCAACCGGGGATTGACGCTGCGGTACAGTTGGGCATTCCAGTCATTACCATTGACTCGGATGACCCCGGCAGCCGCAGGCTCTACTTTATCGGCACGAACAACATTGAGGCCGGCAGGATGGGCGGCAAGCGGCTGATTGAAAAACTGGGCGGCAAGGGGAACGTGGTGTTCTTCACGCTGGCCGGGCAGCCCAATATCGAAGACCGCCTGCGGGGCTTCAAGGATGAACTGGAGAGCCGGCCCGATATCCACATTGTGGACACCGTGGACACCAAGAGCGATTCTCGCGTTGCGTTCGACAAGGCGCAGGAACTGTTGGCTCTGACCGGCCCCAAGAAGATCGATGCAATCGTCTGTCTTGAGTCCGCGAGCGGCAAACCGGTATCGGATGCGATCAAGCGCGCCAACCTGACTGACCGTGTGCTGATCGCCTGGGACGCCAACCAGGACACGCTGGACGGGATCAAGGCGGGCACGATTGAGGCAACGATTGCGCAGAAACCCTTCACGATGGGCTACTACGGGCTCAAATCGCTGGATGAGATCTTCCATGCGCCGCCGACCCAGCTGAGCAAGGACTACGGCTCGGATCCGTTCTCGCCCTATCCTGTGTTTGTCGACACAGGCACTTCGCTGGTGGACAAAAACAACCTGGATCTATACCAGGCAGCCGAGGGCCAGGCAAAGTAGGGCGGGAATCGACACCGAAGGCCCGGGCTGAAGCCTGGGCATGCGCCAACAGAGAAGAAAAACAGCGGCCCGCGCTATTGAGCGGGCCGCTGTTTTTTTGAAGATTTGGACAGGGTTGGGCAGCCACTTACTCCCGCTTGGCCGGGCCCGCCACGCTGTCTTCCTTGGCCAGCCTGACGCGCGCGCTCTCCAGCTTGTGTTGCACCTTGGCGACCTCAGAGGGCTCAAGATCGGGCGGGGCTGATCTGGCATACTCAGCGAGCGAAAGCTCCCACTGCGCAGCGGCCAGACGAATGCGGCCCGTCTTTTCATACAGATCGCCGAGGTGATCGTGCACGGTGGGATCTGTCTGGTCGCGATCCGCCGCCTGGCGCAGGTTTTCCTCCGCAAGCTCGTACTGGCCGAGCTTGAAGTACGCCCAGCCCAGCGAGTCAAGGTAAGCGCCGTTCATGGGGTCCAGCTCGACGGCCTTGCGAATCAACTTCAGCGCCTCGGGCAGGCGGTTTCCCCTGTCGGCCAGCATGTAGCCCAGGTAGTTGAGCGTCATGGCGTTGGAGGGGTCGATGTCCAGCACCTGGCGAAAGTACTGCTCGGCGGGCTCATAGTGCTTTTGCCGCTCGGCCAGCGCACCGCGCAGGAAGAGCAGATACACCTGGTCTTCCTTCTTGGTCGTCAGCGCAGCCGCCTTGTTAAGCGCGTCTTCGGCATCTTTCCAGCGGCGCAGGCGCGTGTCAATCTGCGCCAGCGTGAGCCAGATCGTGCGGTCCTTGTCGGTGTTAGTCAGCAGGCTCTTGGCCAGGGCGATGCCCTCGTCCGGATCGCTCTTGTCCGCGAGCTCGCCGGCGAGCATCAGCTTGAGGTCGGTGTTCTTCGGGTCGGTCGCGACCGCCTTGCGGGCGACCTCAATGGCTTTGTCAAACATCTTGGCGTCGCGGTAGGTGTCGACTTCACCTTGATAGCCGCGCAGCGCCTGGTCTCCGCCCAGGTCAATCAATTTCTGATAAGTGGCGATGGCCAGGTCTGCCTTGTTCTCTTCGTGATAGAGGGCGCCGAGACGGTCGAGAAATATGCCGCGGTTGTTCTTCTCCTCCGCAGTGTAGGCGCCGTTGGCATGTGAGGTCAGATCGACCATGTGCTGGTAGACCTGAACTGCCTCGTCATAGCGCCCCAGGACGTCGAGGAGAAGGCCCTCGTTGTAGCCGGCCTCAAGCGAGTCAGGGTCCTTTTTGACAGCCTTGCGGATGGTGACCAGCGCATCTTCATAACGGCCCTGACGGCGCTGAATTTCGCTGATGTGGATCAGGGCGCCTATGTCGTCGGGGTCCGCATCGGACAGGTTCTTGTACTCCGTCAAGGCAGCGTCCAGCTGGTCGTCATTCAGCAGAGCCTGCGCCAGGGCGCCCATCACGCGCACATCGCCGGGGTCCAGGCCGGCAGCGCGCTTGTAGGCGGCGATGGCCTTAGTGGGCTGCTTGAGCTGGTCATAGGCCGCGCCGAGTGCGGACTCCATTTTGGCGGTGCGGTCTTGCACGGGCACATCTTCAATTACCTTGGCCGCGTGAACAATGTCGTTACTTTCCGCATACAGCCGGGCGAGGTTCAGGATCGCATCTTCGGAATCCGGCTCGATGGAGCGGGCCAGCTTGAACTGCTCTTCGGCCTTGGCAGGCTCGTGCTTGACGTTGTAGAGCTGCCCCAGGACCATGTGGTCCTCAACGTCCCTGGGCTGGAGCGAGATGATCTTCTCAAACTCGGCGATTGCCTCGTCGAGCACGTTGCCGCTGGGCGAGGCGGACGAGACCGCATTCTGTGCCTCGCTCAATTGGCGAAGGTAGATGCGCCCCAGCAGCTTGTGCGCATCCAGATTGTCGGGTGAGGCCTTCAGCAGTGCACGCGCTGTGGTCTCCGCCTCACGCGCGCGGCCGGTCCGGAGATAGAGATCGGCGAGCGCGTTGTTGAGCGCAGGTGAGTTGGGATCTGCGTTGAGTGCCGACTTGTACTCCTCGATGGCGTGGGCTACGTATTCGGGCTTTCCCGAATCGACAGCGTCATCCTCATAGATCGCGGCCATGGCGTCATGGAAGTAGGCCTTGGAGCGGTCGGGAGCCTGAGGGTTCGCTGGGGGGATGGTTCCGGCGGGTGCGACAGGCGGAGGGGCGGTCGAAACGGCTTTGGTTGCAGCCGTTTGAGCATGTACCGCAGTGAGCAGGAGACTGGATGCGGCGGCAAAAAAGAGCCAAGTTACTGTCTGATTGCGAATTGATCTCATCATCCTCGGGGATTCCATGCCTTTCGAGCTGGAAGAACCGCAATCCGTTCCATTCTGCAACAGAATGGTTGTAAGAGAGGGTTCGAGAGCACCATGCCCACTGTTAATGACGATTTTACCTGCGATTTGTCGCGCTGGCGCGGAAGGATGAGGCATTTTGGTGACTGGAGTGTGGAATGGGGCACGCTCGCGCGCCCACAAATCCGTTCTGTCTGCCTGCTTTGCGGGGCTGCCGCGCCCCGCTGGCGAGCCTGAATTTTAGTCCAACAGGGCAGCGGTGCGGCTGCCAGCTCAGTGGCGGAAGTGGCGGATGCCGGTGAAGACCATGGCCATGCCGAGACGGTCAGCGGCGGCAATCACGTCCTGATCCTTGACCGAGCCGCCTGGCTGAATGACAGCGGTGGCTCCGGCTGCGGCGACGGCCTCCAGCCCGTCAGGGAACGGGAAGAAGGCGTCAGAGCCGGCGACGGTGCCCTGGAGCGGCAGCACGGCTTTCTGTGCGCCAAAGCGTGCGGCGTCAACACGGCTCATCTGGCCGGCGCCGATGCCGACGGTCTGGCCGTCGCGGGCGTAGACGATGGCGTTGGACTTGACGTGCTTGGTGACGCGCCAGGCAAAGAGCAGGCTGCGCAACTCCTCGGCCGTGGGCGGACGCCAGGTGACGACCTTCAGCTCCGTTTCCGTCACCCGGCCCGTATCGGCATCCTGCAACAGCATTCCGCCTGAGACGTGCTTGGTCACGAAGCGGGGTGCGGCGGCATGGACTTCGACGAGGCGCAGGTTCTTTTTGGCGGCAAAGCGCGCCCGCGCCTCGGGCGTGAAGCCGGGAGCGGCGATAGCCTCAACAAACAGCTTTGCGATCTCCGCGGCTGCGTCTGCATCCACGGTGCGGTTGATGCCGATGACGCCTCCAAAGGCGGAGACAGGATCGCAGGCCAGCGCCTTCAGGTAGGCCTCAAGGATGGTCGCGCCAGTCGCCGCTCCGCAGGGATTGGTGTGCTTGATGATGGCCACCATGGGCGCATCGAACTCCTGCGTCAACTCCCAGCAGGCATCGAGGTCGACCAGATTGTTGTAGCTGAGTTCCTTACCCTGAAGCTGGGTGGCCCCGGCGATGCCCAGGCCTGAGCCATCGGCATAAAGCGCGGCACGCTGGTGGGGATTTTCGCCGTAGCGTAACGACTGCGCGAGCGCCATGTGGATGCGGAGGGTGGTGGGCAGGGCGGATAGATCGGGCGAGGCCGGCTCGCTCGGCACGGGCGCCTCGGAGATGAGGTCGAGGGTGTTTGCGATGGCGGTGTCGTAGGCAGCCGTGGTGGCAAAGGCCTGCCGCGCAAGTCGCCAGCGGGTGGCGCGGCCGAGGCAGCCGCGGGAGGATTTGAGTTCATCGATGAGCTCAGGGTAATCGGCCACGCGCGTAACAATGGCGACATCCTCGAAGTTCTTGGCAGCGGAGCGCACCATCGAGGGCCCGCCGATATCGATGTTTTCAATCAGGTGGCCGAAGGGGACGCTAGGCTGAGCTGCCGTCTTTTCAAAGGCGTAGAGATTGACGACGACCATGTCGATGGGCAGTATGCCGTGCACAGCGACGGCGGCCTCGTGCTCGGCGTTACCGCGAATGTAAAGCAAGCCTCCATGGACGCGCGGGTGGAGCGTTTTCACGCGGCCATCAAGCATCTCAGGAAAGCCGGTGAGGTCGCTGATATCCTGCACGCCGAGGCCGGCGTCGCGCAGCGCCCGCGCGGTGCCGCCGGTCGAAACCAGTTCTACGCCAAAGCTGGCCAGGACCGTGGCGAATTCAACCAGGCCGGTCTTGTCTGTGACGCTCAAGAGTGCGCGACGAATGCGTTTTTCCGTACTCAAAGTCCTGCTCCTTGGGGCCTGGCTGACGATGGCTGCGACACAGGGCAGCGATTGTGGCATACCAGGCCAAAGAACAGACTACAACCTACCGCCTGACCGCATAGCGGGATGAGGGACGGGCTGGCCATCGGGCGGAGGACAGACGACAGCGGTTGCAGCAGAAATGGATTACGATTAAACCCATGGGAACCCACTCATCGTTGCCCGAACCGGAGCTTCTGCCTCCGGGACGGGAGTTTGGCGCGCAGCCGCGGACCGTGCGCCGGCGGCCGCAATGGGCCGTGTCTCCGGCGACGTATGTGCTGGTGGGGATCAACTGCCTGGTTTTTCTGGCGATGACGGGCCGTGGCGTGAGCATTGGCAATCCGAATGCAGAGCAGCTTTTGACCTGGGGCGCGGATAACGCGGGCGCAGTGCTGCTGGGCGGCCAGTGGTGGCGCATCCTAACGGCCATGTTTGTCCACGTGGGCCTGCTGCACCTGGTGACGAACATGTGGTGCCTGTGGAATCTGGGCCTTCTGGCGGAGCCACTGCTGGGATCTGCAGGCGTGTTGGCCGTGTACATCCTGACGGGTGCGGCGGGTAACCTGCTGTCCACCTTTGTGAACTGGGTGGGATTTCACGGGCAGGGCAATCCGGGCATGATTGCCTATGGACCAGTCGGTGCAGGTGCGTCCGGGGCGGTGTTCGGCATTGCCGGGGCGTTGATTGTGCTGCTGAAATCGAATCGACTGCCGGTGCCGCCGCTGGAGTTAAAGAAGCTGCGCAAGTCAGTGATTTACTTTGCGGCCATTAACCTCGTGATCGGGTTTTCGATCAGCGTTGGCACCCGGGTGATTGGCTCCGGACTGAGCATTGACAACATGGCTCACCTGGGCGGATTCAGCTCCGGGCTGCTTTTCGCCATGCCGCTGGTGCCGCGCCTGGGATCACCACGCAAGCTGTTTGTGACGCGGCTTCGGATTGCGGTGGGCATGGTCGTGGGAGTGCTGGGGCTGTTCGGGTTTTTCCTGGCGCAACTGCCGGGTTAGGCCGGTGGCCACCGCAGTCTGACCTGTGCAAGAATAAATCCGTCACGCGGGCCGTGGCCCCAAACCTACAGGAGGAATCCCATGGAACGTCGCGCATTCATTCAAAATGCAGCTTTGACTGCCGCTGCCGTCGCATCTGCAAACACAATGCGGGCATCCGCCAAAACTCCCGCGGGTCCGATTGTGCGCCGCACGCTGGGGCGCACCGGTGAGCAACTGTCCATGATCGGGTTCGGTGGGATCGTGGTGATGAACGAAAGCACCGGAGATGCCTCCAACATTGTGGCCGAGGCCGTGGATCGCGGCATCAACTACTTTGACGTAGCACCGAGCTACGGCAATGCACAGGAGCGGCTGGGGCCGGCGCTGGCGCCATACCGCAAGAACTGCTTTCTGGCCTGCAAAACAGACGGCCGCATGAAGGACGATTCACGAGCGGATCTTGAGCAGTCTTTGCGGCTCTTGAAGACCGATCATGTGGATCTGTACCAGTTCCACGCGCTGACGAAGATGGCCGATCTGGACAAGGTGCTGGGGCCGGGCGGCGCCATGGAGACCTTCGAAGCGGCGAAGACGGAAGGCAAGATTCGCTTTATCGGATTCTCAGTACACTCTGCCGAGACGGCCGTAGCGGCTATGGATCGCTACAACTTCGACACCATTCTGTTTCCCATCAACTGGGTTCTGTTTACGCAGGCCGGTTTCGGTCCGCAAATTCTGAAGAAGGCGCAGGAGAAGAAGATGGGGATCCTGGCGCTGAAGAGCATGGCCAAAACAACCTGGCCGGCGGATCAGAAGCAGAATCATCCCGAGCCGAAGTGCTGGTATCAGCCGGCGGCGTTTCCTGATGAGGCCTCGCTGGGGCTGCGTTGGACGCTGGGACATCCCATCACGGCGGCAATTCCGCCGGGCGATGAGCGGTACTTCCGCCTGGCCATGGATGTAGCCCAGAACTACAAGCCGTTGGAGGCGCATGAAGAGCAGGCATTGCTGGCCGGTGGGCACGGCGTGGAACCGATCTTCCACCTGGGAAATGACGTGTAAGTCGTCACAGCCTGCGGGTGCCGTGTGCGGCCCCAGGAGATAGGTAAGCGGCTATCGCGTGGCGGTGGCCGCGAATTTCTTAACCATGGCCAGCAGCAGTTTGCGGTCGCTGTCATTCAGGTTGGAAGAGTAGCGGCGAATCTGCGTGAGGAAGCGCAGCTCGTCGTCAGAGAGCTTTTGCGTGTTGAGTTGCCTGCCGGGCGCGTCCTCTGAGAAGAACTGCGAGATCGGTAGATCGAGGGCGATGGCAATCTTTGACAGCGTGTCCAGCGAGGGCACAGTGTGGCCGTTTTCCACCCGCGAGAGGTAGCAACGCAGCAGGCCGGTCTTCTTTTCGATGTCGCCCTGCGAAAGCCCTTTCTGGAGGCGGTACGCGCGGATGGTAGTGCCGATTTTCATCATGTGCTCGCTCCTGTTTTGAGGCTTGCCAGAATTACTGGTCTGGTAGCAACCAGGAAGGTATTGCATAAATGGTTAACATGCAGGATATGCGATTGCAAGCGAAATTCATTCTGCGCGGATTAAGATTTCGTCATGCTGCTTGTCGCAGCCTCACGGCTTTCTGACGCTTTCACTCCGTTGAGAAGAATCGGTCGATACGATTGGGGCAGCCGCGGTGTTTTCAGGGGGGAATCTGGCTCCGTAGTCTGGGCTCTCACAGACGGGACCGGGGCCAGGGTACATTGCAGCGTCGACGGGTCTGCAGAGCGACTGCATCGATGTCGGAAAGGCGTGAACAGCCTCCGGTCGAATGCCCTGATCCTTGCCCCTGAAGTCTCCTGGCACGCCTGCGGGGATTTTTTCCCGGAAGGATTTTTCAGTGGCCGATGCTGCGCAGTTGATGGAGACGCAGCGGCTAAGGCATCGGGCCGCGGTATGGTGTCGCATAACTGCGGCCCGAGGGCGGTGACCTGTCCGTCAGCCTCTGCCTTTGGTGACCAGGCGAAAGAGAAAGACCACCAGGACTGCTCCGCCAATGGCAATCAGGATGGTGTAGAGGAGTCCACCGGCAGGCGAGATGCCGAGCAAGCCGGCAATGAATCCGCCCACGATCGCGCCCACGATGCCAAGCGCGACATCGACGATGAACCCGTAGCCGCCGCCTTTCATGATCTTTCCCGTGGCCCAACCGGCCACAAGACCAACAAGAATCCACCACAGAAAATGCATAGCTTCCTCCTTCACTTTCCGCTGCAACAAGGACGTCTTGAGCCGCGGAGAGCAGGAGCTTTCCGCAGGCACAAGAAAGGAGCCGGGGCTTAGCGCATAGTGAAAAGAGCCTGTGCCCGGCTGCGCCGCATCTTACATCCGCATGGACGGGTCTGAATATCAAGATTTTGCGGGCGCCTGTTGCTCAGGGGGTAATCGTTGGTGCGACAGCCGCGTTTTCCGCCTCGGGGGAGCCGTAAGGGCAGTGGCGACAGCCGGAGCCGCAGCAGGAACCACGTTTGAGATGATAGGCCGCGGTGAACACCATTTTGCCATCTTCGAGGTAAAAGTCCTCGTGAGCGAGCGCGGGTTGTGCGGCAGGCGGAGTGAAGTCCATTTGTCCATTGTCGCGGATTTTTGCGGTTGGCGCAGCGGGTAAAATCGAAGCATGACTCTCACACCGCAGGATCGCGCAAAGCGCATCAAAATCATTCTCTTCGATGTGGATGGGGTATTGACGGATGGGACGATCTGGCTGGTGCCCGCGCCGGCTCAAACGGCCGAAGCTGCGGCAACGCAGGCGCACCTGTCAAAGGTTGAGGACCAGATTGGATTTGGCGTTCACTCCGCGACGATGACCGAGGCCAAGGGCTACAGCGCGCACGATGGAACAGCTATTTCGCTGGCGCGGCTGGGTGGCATGAAGTGCGGCATCATCACCAAGCGCATCAGCGAGACCGTGGCCACGCGGGCGCGCGACCTGAAGCTGGAGTTCGTGTATATGGGCCAGGCCTTCAAGATGAAGCCGGTACGAGAGATTATGGCCAGCGAAGGCGTGACGCTGGAAGAGATTGCCTATGTGGGCGATGATGTGATCGACTTGCCGGTGATGCGCGAGTGCGGCTTTGCGGTGGCGGTCGCAAATGCGCGGCAGCAGGTGAAGGACGAGGCGCATTATGTGACGCCGAATGCGGGCGGCTATGGCGGCGCACGCGATGCAGTCGAGTACATTCTGGAAGCCAAGGGCGTGCTCAGCAAGGTCATCGAGGAGTACATCGATGAGAGCAACCCCATCTCGCCCTCGATGGACATTGGCAAAGGCGGGGACCTGGCCTAAGAGCCCGTGGTGCAAGTCTAAACGTGCCGAAAACCATCCCTCGGGGGCTGAAGCCCCGTTGATTCTGTTGGGCTTTTCGGCACGGCTAAAGCCGTGCCCTCTCAAAGCCGACTTTCACCACGGGCTGCTAACCGGTCTGCGTTGAGATTGGACCCTAGGTGCCGTGCGCCAGGCTGAAGATGAGCACGGCAAGCACAATGAGGCTGATCAGGACGTAGAGGCGGTCGCGTTCAAGGAAGAAGCCTGCGGCGGCCAGGCCTACGCGCGCGACAGGCGTCGCGATGAGCAACAGCAGGCCCAGTTGAATGATGCCCAGACTGTTGAGGTGCGCAGCGGACTTGCAGATGCCGACAAGGTTACGCAGGTTAGAGCTTTCCAAGGCGAAACTGCGATATGTGGCCGAGTCGGCATGGTGCAGGGCGAGATAGAAGACGCCGCCCACCAAGACAACAGAAGCGGCCAGCAGGACTCCTGCGCGCAGCAGATTGCCGATGAAGCCCTCTAAACGAGTGTCATCCATCAGCTTTATACCTTTCCCGTGATGCCGTTGACGATCATTTCAATGGCCAGCACTGCTATGACAACTCCGAAGACGATGCGCAGGGTTCGCACCGGCGCGTGGACGAGTACCTTGGTCCCTAAATAGGCGCCGGCCAGCACGCCGAGCATGACCGGCATGGCGACGCGCGGATCAATGTAGCCGCGGCTGAGGTAGACGCCCGCACTGGCCGCGGCGGTTACGCCGATCATAAAGTTGCTGGTCGTTGTGGAGACTTTGAAGGGAATCTTCATGGCCCGGTCCATGGCGATGACTTTGACCGCGCCGGAGCCAATGCCGAGCAGGCCGGAGAGTGCGCCGGCGCCGAACATGAGCCCGAACCCGGCGGGCACATGTTGCACGCCGTATTCCTGACGATTTCCGCGAACCGGGTAGTTGCTGCCCAGCCGCAACAAGCGTGCCAGACGGTCCGATGAGACGAGATTGTCCGCCTCGGATTGGGAGCTGGCAAGCGATTGATAGGCTGACTGGATCAGGACCAGTCCAAAGATGATGGCGATGATGTGGGTGCTGGTGAACGCAGCGAGATATGCTCCCAGCACGGCGCCGATCGTCGTAGCGATCTCCAGCAACATGCCGATGCGGATGTTGGAGTAACCCTCTTTGACGTAGGCGGCGGCGGCTCCGGAAGAGGTGGCGATGACGGAGACAAGCGACGCCCCGATTGCGTATTTTAGATCGACGCCCAGGGCCAGGGTGAGAACGGGGACGATGACAACGCCTCCGCCAAGTCCGGTGAGTGCGCCCAGAAAACCCGCAAGTGCGGAGATAGCGCCGACCACCAGTGAGAACGTGAGTGCTGTCATCCAGTGATCCTGTGTTGCAGGGCTCCTTTTGGGCTGTGCCGCGGGCTTGAAAAAGGCGGCTGTTCAAATGCTCATACTACTAGCAAGATGCCCGGAAGTTCTGCCGGGTTGTCTTTTGCCGGCCCGCGGGCTCTGCCGCAGCGATCTTTGCCAATTTGGGTGTGCGCCTTAGCCTATGGGCTGAAGGTGCGCGGTGAAGTGGCGCAGGAACGGGGCCTGGCGGGTGATCTTCATGCCGCGGATCGAGGCACGCTTCTTCCAGACTTCAAGAATCACTTCGACGAGATAGTCGATGTGGCTCTGGGTGTAGACGCGGCGGGGGATGGCGAGCCGCACCAGGTCCATCTGCGCGGCGGCGGCGAACATTAGCGTGCCGATCTCGACCGAGCGCACGCCGCCTTCAAGATAGAGCTCGGCGGCCAGGGCTACGCCGGGAAATTCCTCGACGGGAATGTGCGGTAGAAACGCGCGAGCGTCGATGTAGATGGCATGGCCTCCGGGCGGCTGCACAATGGGCACACCCTCTGCGGCAATGTGATTGCCGAGATAAGCGGTGGAGGCGATGCGGTAGCGCAGATAGTCCTCTTCGAGCGCCTCCTGAATGCCGACGGCGATGGCTTCGAGGTCGCGCCCGGCGAGTCCGCCATAGGTCGGATAGCCCTCGGTCAGGATGAGCAGGTCTTTCTCCTGTTGTGCGAGCAGGTCGTCGTTGGTGCAGAGAAAGCCGCCGATGTTGGCCATGCCGTCCTTCTTGGCGGACATGGTGCAGCCGTCGCCAAGCGCAAACATCTCCTGCGCAATCTCCTTCGGCGACTTGTCGGCATAGCCCGGTTCGCGCAGCTTGATAAACCAGGCATTCTCGGCAAAGCGGCAGGCGTCAAAGTAGAGCGGAATGCCGTGCCGTTTGCAGACTTCGCTGACCTGTCGCGCGTTCTCCATGGAGACGGGTTGGCCGCCACCAGAGTTATTGGTGACAGTGAGCATGACGAGCGGAATGCGCTCGCGGCCCACTTGCTCGATCAGCGCATCGAGCGCGGCGACGTCCATGTTGCCCTTGAAAGGATGATGCAGTGCGGGCTGCCGGCCCTCGGGGATGACGAGATCGACGGCTTCGGCGCCGACAAATTCGACGTTGGCGCGCGTGGTGTCGAAGTGGGTGTTATTGGGCACCACGTCGCCCTTCTTGCAGGCCACGCCGAAGAGGATGCGCTCTGCGGCGCGCCCCTGGTGCGTCGGGATGACGTGCGTATATCCGAAAATGTCCTGGATGGAGGTGCGAAAGCGATCGAAGCTCCGGCTCCCGGCGTAGCTCTCGTCGCCTTCCATGATAGCGGCCCACTGGTGGGTAGACATGGCGCCGGTGCCGGAATCGGTGAGCAGATCGATCAGGACGTCGTCGGCGGGCAGAAGGAAGAGGTTGTAGTGGGCTGCCTTGAGAAGTTTTTCGCGCTGCGCACGGGTGGTCCAGCGGATGGGCTCGACGCTTTTGATGCGAAAGGGTTCGATGATGGTCTTGATCGGCATGGAGATGCTCCAATGGCTGTGTGCAGGCCGCACCGGCGTGTGAGCAGGGGCGGCGGGAATGCATGGATACAGCTCACCAGAGAGTCTAACGCTGCGCGGCGGGTGCGGGTGGTGACGTGGGTGCGATCGCGCAAATGCTGCAGTGCTGCGCAGGTGCATTCCAGACTTCGTCGGCCTCGGGGTTGACTCGGTTTGCCAGCGGCGACAAGAATGGCTTGACCCTGGGTTGAGCCGGTTGCAGGGAGTGCCGATGCTGAAGACGGAAAAGCAGGAGATATTGCGCGCACTGCAGGTGGGGCGGGATGCACTGGGCGAGGCGCTGGCGGGGGTGGATGAGGAGCAAGCGCGGCGAAGACCGCCTGGTGGCGGCTGGTCAATCCTCGGGTGCGCCGAGCATGTGGCGATCTCAGAGCGGTATCTGCTGTCGCGCCTGACCAGCGCGACGCGAACGGATCAGGCGCTGGAAAATCGCGTGCGGGAAGAGAGGATTCCGGTGCGGGGACTTGACCGTTCATGGCCGGTTGCTTCGCCGGAGGGAGGGTGGCCGACGGGGCGCTTCGCGAGCGTGGGCGAGGCGCTCGCGGATTTTGATGAGACGCGCGCGGAGACGGTGCGTTTTGTTGAGACGTTCGAGGATGACCCCCGATGCTGGCTCACGGATCATCCGGTGATTCCGGGGCCGGTGAACCTGGTGGAGATTCTGCTGACAATGGCGGTTCACCCGGCACGGCACGCAAAGCAGATTGCGGAGATACGGGAAGGGATGCGCATTGACGGGCGGGGGACTGCGCCGTAGGCTCATGGTATGGAATTCAGGGTCAGTGAACTGGAGAAGGAGCCGGTCGAGTTTGCGCTGGAAATGCCTCCGGGGGCAATCGATTTTGGCGAAGAGGCAGAGCAGGATGGGCCTCTGGAGGCTTCCGGTCGCGCCGAGGTGATCCACGAGCACCGTGGGCCGCGGGATATTGTGGCGGATATCCGGCTGAAAGGGCAGTTCAAGGGCAGCTTTCATGCGCCGTGCGCGCGGTGCGTGGAGCCGGTGACGATTCCCCTGGCGGCAGAGTACGACCTGATCTTTCGCCCGATGGGGGCGGACGCAGGGGCCCCGGAACGGTCGATTACAGCGCCGGAGACGGAAATCGGGTATTATCAAAAGGACGGTCTTTTGCTTGAGGATGTGCTGCGCGAGCAGGTGCTTTTGTCCCTGCCGGCGCGGATATTGTGCAAGCCGGACTGCAAAGGACTTTGCCCTCGCTGCGGGAAGAATCGCAACCTGGAGCCGTGTTCCTGCGATGAGGGTCCGAGCGACCCCCGCTGGGAGGCGCTTTCCGGGCTCCGTAGCCAGATAAAGTCTTGAAAAGAAACGACCCCAGAGAATACGGGTGTCCTGTTCGCGCCGGGTGGCATTGGGGACCTCGTGCGGTCTGAAATGGCCTGGAGCTGGGGACAGAGATACGAAAGGAATTGCATCATGCCGAATCCGAAAAGGCGCCACTCGACGCGCCGTACCGCCAACCGCCGCGCCCACGACTTTTTGACGGCCAGCGGGCTCTCAGAGTGCCCCAGCTGCCATGAGAAGAAGCTGCCCCATCGGGCATGCCCCAAGTGCGGCGAGTACAAGGGCCGCGCGGTTGTGGATACCAAGGAAGCAGCCAAGTAGACAGGGCGCAAATGCTCATCGATATTGCGCTGGACGCCGTGGGTTCCGATAAGGCTCCCGAGCCGGAGATCCGGGGGGCAATCCTTGCCTGCCGGCAACTGCCGGTGCGGGTGCATCTGATCGGCCCGGAGCCGGAGTTGCGCGACCTTCTGGATGAGCACCTGGAAAATGAAGAGCTGCCGATCGTCATCCACCACGCCTCAGAGCGAATCGGGATGGGCGAAAAGGCGGCGCATGCCGTGCGGTCCAAGCGCGACAGCTCCATGCGCGTGGGCCTGAAGCTGGTGCGCGAACGCAAGGTCGCAGGTTTTGTGACGGCGGGCAACACGGGTGCCGCGATGGCGACGGCGAAGATGGTGCTGGGCGCGATGCCGGGAGTGGATCGTCCGGCGCTTGCGACGCCGATGCCGACTTCCAAGGGGAATCCGTGCGTGCTGCTGGATGTGGGCGCGAACGTAGACTGCAAGGCGCACAACCTTGAGCAATTCGCCGTGATGGGCGAGATGTATGCCCGGAGCGTGCTGAAGATTCGTCAGCCGCGGGTCGGATTGCTGTCGATTGGCGAGGAAGAGACCAAGGGCAACGACCTGACGCGCGAGGCTTTTCCGCTGCTGAAGGCGCTGCCGATTCACTTTATCGGCAACGTGGAAGGGCGCGACATCTTCAACGGCAATGCCGACGTGATTGTCTGCGATGGCTTTGTGGGGAATGTTGCGCTGAAGACCAGCGAGGGCATCGGGCGGTTTGTGCGCGACGTGCTGCGCGAGTCGCTGACGCGGACGGTGACGGCGCAGGTGGGCGCGCTGCTCTCGCGGCGGGCCTTCAACGACTTCCGTCGGCGACTGGACTACACCGAGTACGGCGGCGCGCCGCTCCTGGGCGTGCGCGGTGTGTGCATCATCGGGCACGGTTCGTCGAATGAAGTGGCGATCTATAACGGCATCCGCGTGGCGCAGGAGTTTGCCAAGGCGGGCACGAACGAGAAGATTGAGGCGGAGTTTGCCAAGCGTCCGCCACGTACCAAAGGCGATGCCGACAAGCCCGACGCGACGATCCAGTAGCGACCCGATCCTATGACCAAACCAATTGACCGGACGCTGAAGACGTGGGCGGATTTGCTTGCCTGTCCGGCCTGCCTGGGTGCATTGCGTGAAGAGGCGGATACCGTGGTGTGCATGGCCTGCGGGCGCGTGTATCCGGTGATGGATGGGATTCCAGTATTGATCGCCGAGCGGGATCAGGTTCCGAGATCCAGGTAGGTTCGCATCCAAAGGTAGAGACCGATCCTGGCGCAAGCCGCAGAGCGATCAAATGCCCGTCCGGCAGATTCCTTACCGCAGGCAAGCCGCCGCGCTGATGCGTTAACGTCGGTGATAAAACGGCAGCACAATCAGCGCCGCGATGCCCAGAGCCGCGAAGATCGCCAGCGCCAGCAGACTGTAGAGCAGCACAAGATTTGGTCCTTTGGATGGTTCGGGCTCTGACTCTGGCGCCGGGTCGCGCGTCGATTCTGGCTTGCGGGAATCACTCATATTTGAGCGACTCGACGGGGTCAAGCTGTGCGGCGCGTGTGGCGGGGACAGTGCCGAAGAGGACCCCGACCAGCGTGGCTGCGGCCAGCGCAATGACCACCGACCAGGGAGAGATGGGCAACGGGTAATCCGTGAAGAAGCGGATCGAGAGCGGCACCGCAAGGCCCACCAGAATGCCGAGCATTCCCCCGCTGAGTGAGATGATGATCGCTTCGGCGAGAAACTGAAGCTTGATTTCGCGATAGGTGGCGCCCATCGCCTTGCGGATGCCGATTTCGCGGATGCGCGCCCGAACATTGGCAAGCATGATGTTCATGATGCCCACGCCGCCAACGGCGAGCGTGACGGCGGCCACCATGACCAGCACGGCGGTGAGAATGTCGGAGATGGAAGCCGCCGTGGTGAGCAGCTCCGTCATGTTGAAGACCGTGTAGACGGAGTTCGGCTTGTGTCGCGTCGCGATGACTCGTTGGATCTCCTTCGATGCATCGGGGACCTGATCCATATTGCGAATGGAGAAGAAGATCTGCTTTACGCTGTCTGTTCCGGTGAAGTAGCGGGCGACGGAGTAGGGAACCAGGATGGTCTCGTTGGAAATCTCCGACTGGCCGAAGGTGTCCACGCTTTCCTTGAAGGTGCCGACAATCGTGAACGGGATGCGGCTGATGGAAAAGGTGCGGCCAATGGCTTCGCTGGAACTGCCGAACATTTCGCGCGCAAAGGGCTCGGTGACCACGGCGCACTTGATATGTCCGTTTTCGTCCTGGTCATCGAAAAAACGGCCGGAGAGCACAATCAGGTTCCGAACGTCGCGGTACTGGGGGGTCACGCCCAGCACCAGCGTGTCCTTCACCACGCCGCCGCCGAAACTGATGCGGTCATGCATCTCGAGCATGGGCGAGGAATAAATCACGCTGGGCACGCGAGCGAGCACGGCCGTCTCATCCTCGAGCGTCAGATAATCGTTGTATAGAACATTTTCTGCTCCGATTGCTCCGCCCCCGGAGTATTCCACCTCGACCATATTGGTGCCGATCTTCTGGATCTCATCGAGGATAAAGCGCCTTCCCGTGAGCCCGATGGTCACAACGAGAATGACCGACGCAGTTCCTATGACCATGCCGAGAGCGGTAAGGGCAAAGCGAAGCTTGCTGGCCCGAAAGCTGTCGATGGCCAGCTTCACAATCTCGCTCAGCAGCATGGTACGGCGTGCGCTCAGCAGCGTCTGCTGGAAGGCGTTCTCGCGGGCCTGGTCGACTGGATTCATGCGGTCCTGTACAGAGAAGATGCACGAGCCCGCAAACTGGCTTCGACAAAGAATTGCCGCAGACCCGGACCGGCGGAATTGCTTCCGTCTTTCATCATATTGGTTCAACCGCCCGTTTGCAGCCTTAAGCGGATGGTGGGGCCGCCGAATGTGCCGATTGCGCGGCCTCGACCGGCCTGAGAGAATCGTGGGCGAGATGATAAAGCTTGACGCACACCAGCACTTCTGGCGGTATAACCCGGCCGAGCATACGTGGATGACGGATGCGATGCAGGTGTTGAAGCGGGATTATCTTCCTGGAGATCTGGCGCCGCTGCTGCGCGAGAGCGGCTTCGATGGGTCCATCGCCGTGCAGGCGCGCCAGAGCCTGGAGGAGACCCGATGGCTGCTCGATCTGGCCGCCGACCACGATCAGATCAAAGGGGTGGTGGGATGGGTGGACCTGTGCTCGCCTGGTTTGTGCGGGCAGCTTGAGGAGTTCAAAGGCCATCGCCGCCTGGTCGGCGTCCGGCATGTGTTGCAGGATGAGCTCGACGACGCATTCATGATGCGCCCCGACTTTCGTCGCGGAATCGCCCAGCTTGCCGAGTTCGGACTCGTTTACGACGTGCTGATCTTCCCACGGCATCTTCCGCTGGCCATCCAGCTTGTGCGCCAATTCCCAGAGCAGCAGTTTGTGCTGGATCACATGGCAAAGCCCGCGATTGCAGAGGGACTGATCGAGCCCTGGGCGCGCGATCTGCGTGAGCTTGCGCGGTCCGGCAACGTTGCCTGCAAGGTCTCCGGCATGGTCACTGAAGCCCGCTGGAGGGGCTGGCGGGCGAAGGACTTCCATCCTTATCTGGATGTGGCTCTGGACGCATTCGGCCCGGAGCGCCTCATGATCGGGTCCGACTGGCCGGTTTGCACGCTGAGCGGGGAGTACGGAAGCACGATGGACATCGTCATGGAATACGTCGAGCAACTGACATCCGCAGAGTCTGCTGCCGTCCTTGGCGGGTGCTGTGCGCGGGTCTATGGCCTGGACCGGGATGCAAGAGCTCCGCGAGCAACGGCAGATTGAGTGCGGGACGAATGCGGCGGAATGAGCAGCCGTACCAGGCCTGGGTTTGATTTTTGCGATCGTTGCAGCGCAGCACGCCCTTGCGCAATGCGCGCGCTCGAACGCGCGCACAGGAAGCATCCACGCTCATTGCCGATGACAGGCTACATGCTTCGCAGGAAAGCATGAGCGGACACATCGCGGTCGCCCATCAGACCTTGCCTTTTCGGTCTTGATCGGCATCGTCGGAAGCAGCTTTAGAGTGCTTCGCTTCGGTGCCTCCGGATTGGGCCTTCCTGGGGTCTTCGCCTAAGATAACGGCCTCGGCTATCTCGCGCATGGACTTTCGCCGCTGCGGGCTTTCTGTCTGCATGGCCCGGTAGGCTTCGTCCTCGCTCTTCGACAAATCGCGTTGCAGGATTCCCTTTGCGCGGTCGACCGCCTTGCGCGTCTCCAATCTGCCCGGCGAGTTGGACGTTTTCCGATTCCATCTAGATCGCCCTGCATAGCTCTTGGAAACAAGGTTCAACTCCCACCTGTAAGCGAGAACCGGCCAAAGGCGAACCTCACCAGCTACGGCCTGATCGAACGCGAGTTCCCCCGGCTCTCCTAAGGAGCGACTTTGATGGGGACGCGTTGGAAACTGAATTCCCGTGCCTGGGCGTGCAGTCCTGCTGATTTTTGCAGCCGCCTGCGCTCCTCTTGCTGCTGGAACACATTCGCATCTAGACTTGTGATGGCAGGAGTTGACCTGTCTTGCTCCCGATCACCGGCAGGACAATATGGAGCGAGTCGCGACGGGCAGCAGCTCAGGAGCATCTCAGCGGAGGCAGAGCGCTACCTGAAATACTTCTGGCCCGAGGGATTGCCTGTAAGTGATTGATGCGAA